>CAYUJY010000054.1:0-2380 GCA_964445145.1 uncultured Peptoniphilaceae bacterium
ACACCCACATTACGAGGTGAAGATTGGTGCAAACTAATAAATTCTCAGACACCACTTTCGTAGGGTGGATTCTCCGTTAATCCACCGATGCGCTGAAGGAGAGTTTAAAGATGAAATGATGTTATTTGCGAAACGTGATTATGTAGAATAACATACGAATTGTCTTTAACCCCTCAGTCTCCTTACGTCGACAGCTCCCCTGCAGGGAAGCCACTTATTTATTCTATGGACTATGTTTCCAACGGGTTGGCTTATGTTATAAGTTCAATGCATACTGGGGCGTCTATAAGGCCGCCCGCTACGATAGTAATGTTGTGGAATGTAGCGGGTGGCCCTACTGGACACCCACATTACGAGGTGAAGATTGGTGCAAACTAATAAATTCTCAGACACCACGTTCGTAGGGTGGATTCTCCGTTAATCCACCGTTGCGGCGAAGGAGAGTTTAACGATGAAACCATGTTATTTGCGAAATGTGTTTATGTAGAGTAACATACGAATTGTCTTTAACCCTTCAGTCGCTACCTGTGCCAGCTCCCCTGCAGGGGAGCCCAAAGGTAAGTCAGTCCCCATATGTAAAAAGCTCCCCATAGAGGAGAGCCAAACTAATTTTTATCTATTTGCAATTAACTTTTTATCCAAATTTTTCTTACTCCACATAAAATACAATGTTGAAATCAGTAACATTCCTGTGAATATGGAAAATACTTGGAAGAAGGTTCCGTGGTTCATTTCCCTGTTATTAAACACCGCACCCAGGGCTTGGGTGTAAAATGCACTTCCGAAGAAACTACAGGCATTAATAATTGAATTTACAAAGGACCTCGAAGAAGGCTTCGTGTAATCTACCAAAGCAGAAAACAAATTCGGTATGGTGACGTTATTTGCAGCGCCTAACCAGAAGGTCACAAACATTGTTACCAAAATCGGCGTATTTATATCAGTAAATGCTGCTGCCATCCAGCAAATCATCGTAAAGAACAATAAATATACCAAAATTTTGTATCTACCCATCTTATCTGCCAGCTTTCCAAAAACTGGAGAGGTTACAATTCCACCTATACTAAAAATCATTAACATAATGCTTGCATATCCTGTATCAAAACCAAATACAGAAGTGTAGTACATGCTGCCCCACAGACCTTGGAAGGACTGTCTAGCACCGGCAAAGGCAAGTACTAGAAAACAAGCACCAGCAATAAACAAATTAAATTCCATGGAAGATTTTTCTTTTATCCTATTTTCAGCCTTAACCCTAAACACCTTATCCTCGTGCAAGAATAGTGAGCCCACAAATATAACTGCAGTAATAGCAGTGAAAATTAAATAAATATGCCTAAAATCAAAATTTGAAAGTAAAATCTCAAAGGGTGCAGACGCCAGTAGAGAACCCAGCTGCCCTATAGCCATAAAAAGCCCTAAGTAAAAGGAATAATCCCTAATATCAAACCATTTAGCAATCAGACTAAGGCCTGGGATATAAAATCCAGAAACTGCAAAGCCCAACAAAACCCTTCCGATAAAAAGCTGTGTATAATTAGTAGCCGTTCCAAATATATAAGTGCCAAGGGTCAGAAAAAACATACAAACTTGAACAATTACTTTACTTCCAAATTTGTCAGCCACCAAACCAAAGGGGATTTGGGTCAATCCATATATGTAAAAGAGCATGGAGCCCAAGGTTCCGATTTGTGCCGTAGTAATGTTTAAATCCGACATCAAATGCGTTGCTAATATAGCCATGGACAATCTATGAAAATTTGACCAAAAATAAGCCATTGATACTACGATAAGGCAGAAAAAAGCCTTCTTTTTATCTATAACATTATTCATTTTCTCACCTACAACCTATGATACTCCTTTTCAATAACTCTTGCAAGTGTGGAATATTTAGATAAAACTGTGTTATAATTATCATAATAAATTAGAGGTGACATATGGAACAGGTTAATATATTAATAGCAGAAGATGAAAAGGCAATATCAGATATTATAAAGTTTAATCTAGTGAAGCATGGCTACGGTATTAGAGTAGCTTATGATGGTGAAGCGGCCCTAGAGGAAATAGAAAATTCGACTCCGGAGCTTTTAATCTTGGACATAATGATGCCAAAGAAAGACGGGTTTCAAGTCCTCAAGGAACTGAGGAAAAAATATAAATTTCCAGTGATTATCCTAACCGCAAAGGAAGAAGAAGCGGACAAGATAATGGGATTAGAACTAGGCGCAGACGATTATATCGTAAAGCCTTTCTCTATGAATGAGCTAATTGCTAGAGTTAAGGCAAACTTAAGAAGAATCGATTTCCAAAATCCTGAGCTTAAAATGGAAAAAATCGACTACGAAGAACTTAGCTTGGATTTAAATAAATATGAATTGAA
>CAYUJY010000054.1:2390-11008 GCA_964445145.1 uncultured Peptoniphilaceae bacterium
AAGAAAAATGGAGATGTTGTCGAGCTAACTATCCGTGAGTTTGAGCTGTTTAAATATTTAGCAGTGAGACAAGGACAGGTATTTTCCAGGGAGACACTTTTGAAGGAAGTATGGGGTTACGAATACTTTGGAGACATTAGAACCGTAGACGTCACCATCAGAAGATTGAGGGAAAAGGTTGAGGACCCAGAAGGAGATCCGAAATATATAAAAACAAAAAGAGGAGTAGGCTACTACTTCGGAGGTTAATTTGTTAAGAAGTATCAAATGGAGATTCGTTGCGATTTACTTTACGTTGGTATTTATCGCAATGATTATAGTTGGAATTTTCATCGTGAATAGGTTGGAGACTACTCAGATTGAAAGTATGGAGGAGGATATGATTTATACCGCATCCTCGATGCTTTCTTCATCTGAGGATTTGACGAACTCAAATTGGATAGAAAATCGTAAAGAAGTCCAAAATATTTTAGAAGAATGGAAGGTAAATTCCAATTACCAACTCTACGCCATCTATGACGAAAATATTCCCACGGTTATAGCCTCAGTAAACGTAAATAGCCCCGTGGTAGGAGAACGGGCGCTGGGTTATAAAGTTATCGACCCAGAAATGCTTTTAAATGCATTTGGAGGAGACAAAACAAAAAGAACGATTGAAAGCCCCAACGACGAACGAAATGAAATTCATCTTTCATATCCTGTAATTGACTCCGATGGAAACGTAAACGGAGTATTTTACATGGTTGGAAACTTAAGCAGTGTCTATAGTCTAATAGAGGACTCCAGAGGCATATTTATAAATGCAACACTACTTGCATTACTAATTACTGTGGCATTGGGATTTTGGTTGGCAAACTCCATAACGGTTCCCATATCAGACCTTACAAAGAAAATTTCCTACATGGCATTGGGTAACTTTGAACAAAAGGTAGAAGTTAAAAGTAATGACGAAATCGGACAGCTTGCATCCATGTTTAACACCCTAACAGGAAAGCTATCTGAAACCTTAGCCACCATGGACATCGAGCGTGCGAAATTAGACACCATATTTAACTACATGGCAGAGGGTGTAATTGCCATAGACACGGACAACCGACTGATCCACGCAAACCAAATCGCATCGGAAATCTTGAAATTAAATCCCGAAGACATCTATGGACGGCAGGTGCAACAGTTGGAAAAATTAAATATCAGTGGCGTAGATTATTCAGATGTAAAGAGCCTAGAGGGAATTTCCTCCATAGCCATTGAAGACAGATATTACAATGTAATATATGGACCGTTCCTAGACGATACAAAAAGACCATCGGGAATTATTATCGTGTTCCAAGACATAACCAAGGAGCACAAATTGGATGAAATGCGTAAGGACTTCGTAGCCAACGTGTCCCATGAGTTAAAAACTCCAATCACCACCATAAAAACCTATACGGAAACCCTTATGGATGGAGATGTGGATACGGAAACTACCCATAATTTCCTAGAAATAATCGACAGGGAAGCAGACAGGATGACTAGGCTTGTAAAGGACCTGTTACAGCTATCCAACATAGATTACGACTCCAATTCATTTAATTATGCAGAAATTCATGTAAATAATTTCTTAAAGTCTTGTCTTGCAAGCTTGGAGTTAATGCGAGAAGAAAAGAAAATAATTGTGGAGATAAAAAACTTCAAAAATGATTTGTATATCATGTCCGATAGGGACGCCTTGGAGAAAATCATAATGAATATTATTTCCAACGCCTATAAATACACGGAAAATTATGGAAAGCTAATAATAGAGATACTAGAACAAAAAGATACCATAAGATTATCCTTTAAAGACAACGGTATCGGTATTCCATACAAGGACCAAAGGCACATCTTCGAACGATTTTATCGAGTGGAAAAAGCTAGAAGTAGACAAGCTGGAGGTACTGGTCTGGGACTATCCATATCCAGGGAACTGGTTGAAGCCATGGGTGGAAGCATACTTTTAAAATCCAAGCCTAATATCGGAACGGAAATAATAATAACACTTCCCAAAGGACCAGAAGGTGAGCTCATATGAAAGAGCGAGTAAAAAGTCTTGCCCTCGTAATACTACTGGCAATTAGCATATTACTTGTGTTGTTGATCTGGGGTGTGGATTTACTAGATATGAAAAATAATAATGGGAATAAGCGCTCCCGAATATTCGAATCCGAAGCGCTGCTATCGGACGTAGTAATGCCCCACAGGATAGCTATTAATTACAGCCCCAACGAACACACAGTAATCCAAAACCCAAGAAGACACAATCTGTGGAGAAATTCCATAGAGGTGCTAAGGCAAATATTTGAAGATAACAATTATAAAATAAGGTCCAGAGAGCCCATAGATAGGGAATTGTACTACACATTTTTGGGGCAGCCTTCAGTAGTACTAGACTTTTCAGGTGGATTAAACACCGTAACTCTGTTGAACTCCTTGGGTATTCGTGAGACGAAGGATTTTGTAGAGGATATTCCAAACTTTGATAAAATCTATATATCCCTAGAGAAGCCATTTGTAATAATCGAAGTAGAAGGAATACACACATTAATTACCCTAGACTTACTCTTAACAGAAAATATAAGCAGGGGAGTTCGCGCCATTGCAGAAGAAGGCTATAACAATTACCTAATAGGAAAGGACCTATTCGGCGGGGATAGCTTATCCCTAATACCGAGGGTTAGCGGGCACAAGATTGAAAAAATCAGCTTTGAAAATATATTGTCTACCTTAGACCAACTATATGTGGAAAATATAGTTTTCAGCTTTCTAGGCAAAGACGTAAATCTCGTTCGGGAAATTAAAGAAGAAGGAAAGAGTACAAACTACATTGATGGTACAAAAATTTTAAAAATTTATGACCAAGGGCTGATTTCCTACTACAACCCAGACCAGCCGGCGACGAAGGAGAGAAACCTATTCATATCCCTAGATACTGCCATGGAATTTATATCCCAAAACCTAGGATTTGATGATTCCCTATACTTGAAGGAAATAAATCCCATAACTGCAGAAAACTACCCAGGATATAGATTTACCTTTGGGAAGCGAAGTTCGGGCTACCAAATAGAGCTAGATAACACAAATATTTCCGAATATATTGAAATAGATGTATTTAACGAACATGTTAGGCGTTTTGCCCAGCTGTTTCGCCGAACGAAACAAAGAAATTTGGAATACTATGAATTTCATTATGGTTTAGAAGTAGAAAATCTTATAAAAGAAAACTACGATGAATTGGCGGAGCTGTTGATGACAGAAGAACTATCTACGAAACCAACCTATGAGGAACTCCTCCTAGAGCTGAAAGAAGCTAGCATCGTATATTTAGACAACGGAGAGGACGAGAACTTGGAACTGGCTTGGAAGATAGTGCTAAAGGACAAAATCCTCTACTACGACGTGCTGAGCCAACAACTAATTAAGGGAGAGTGATGCTGTGGATTGGGCAAAAGCAAAGACAATACTAATAGTGATACTACTCCTTTTAAACATAGTGCTGGGCTTTATGTACTTTAATGTAGATAAGGACAAATCCCCCTACACAGCCTCCGACAAGGTTATTGAAGAACTTAAAACCAGGCTTCACGACTATGGAATAGAATTAGATACGGAGATACCTAAGGACTCAAAACCAATGGGAACACTATCCGTCCATTACGAAGAAGGAAATCCCATGGAGTTAAATCGTAAATTCTTTGGAAGAGAAGGCGTAATAGAGAACCAACCGAATATGTCCATCGTAAACTATGGAAATGAAACCATCACCATAATAAACAACAGAAGGCTCCTATATGAAAATCTAAACGTGCCGGGAATAGGTGTAATACCCATGGAAGAAGCAAGGGATATCGCATTAAATTTCCTGCAAGAAAAAGAACTGTCCGTGGATGACTTGTATTTGGTGGGGGTAGAAAGCAGCGGATCAACCCACACATTTTCCTTTACGAAAATATATAAGGATTTCTTGGTGGAAACCTCATATACTGAAATAGTAGTTTATTTTAACCAAGTCGCAAAAATGGACAGACTTTGGATAAATGTAATAGACGAAACGAAGCCCTCCATAGAAATAGAACCGGCATTTAAAGCGCTGTTTTCATTAATTGGAGAACAGGATTTTGTAGGCGATAAAATCATTGGCATAAATCAATGCTATTACTTCAACCCCGAAGAACAAGGCATACTAGAAGACAACACTAGAGCCGAGAGGGGAAGGGCGATTCCAGCCTGGAGGATAGCATTTGAGAGCGGAAGAGTAAAAGTAGTGGACAACTATTAGAATGAAAATTTGAAATAAATTTAAAAAGTTGTTGACAAAGTTTTCAAAATGTTTTACGATGTTAAAAATCATAGATGTGGAGAAGTACTTTTGTGAAAGCTCAAAGAGAGTCGATATTTGGTGAAAATCGACAGTTATAGCAGAAGGAATAGAACCATAGAGATTATTTCGACAAAGGAAACGAGTATCGAAATACGCATCACCTACGTTACAGGTTAGAGATGGTTCGCAAGAATCAATTAGAGTGGTACCGTGGAAATATAATTCGCCTCTTAAGCATATTGCTTAAGAGGCTTTTGTTATCGTAGGGTGGATTCTCCGTAATCTACATGAGTGCATTTCGTAGGGTGGATTCTCCGTAATCTACATGAGTGCATTTCGTAGGGTGGATTCTCCGCAAATCCACCGAAGCGCCGAAGGAGAGTTAAACGAAGAAACAATGTTATTCACAAAAATACTTACACGTAAATAACAAAAAAATATTAATTAATTAAAAGGAGAAAAAATGAAAAAATTATTATCACTAATGTTAGTACTAGCACTGGTATTATCCCTGGCAGCATGTGGAACTACAGAGCAAAAGCCAGCAGAAACAAAACCTGCAGAGGGAACACCAACAGAAACGACTGTAAAAAATAAACTTGAATCCGTAAAGGAATCTGGAAAATTAATCGTTGGAACCTCAGCAGATTATCCACCTTACGAGTTCCATGCACTAATAGACGGCAAAGACACAATCGTGGGCTTTGATATCGAATTTGCAAAAGCAATCGGTGAAGCCTTAGGCGTAGAAGTAGAAATCCAAGACATGGACTTCACGGCAGTTCTAACAGGAGTAGAAACTGGACTAATAGACGTTGGAATAGCAGCGATAAATCCAGACCCAGTAAGAGACGAGACCATGGACTTCTCAGACATCTACTTTAAATCAACCTACACAGTATTGATAAACAAAAACTCAGTAGAAGACTACAAGTCACTAGAAGACTTAAATGGCAAGATGATAGGAGCACAGCTTGGTACAGTCCAAGAAGAAATGGCAAACAGCCAAATCCAAGACGCACAAGTAGTAGCCCTAGCAAAGATAACAGACCTTGTATTACAACTTAAGACAGGTTTGATAGACGCCATAGTAGTAGAAGTACCAGTAGCAGACTCCTACGCAAAGCAAAATGACGACATTGTAACCGTACCAGAAATTGACTTCTCAGACAGCGGTATGGAAGGTGGCTCAGTAGTAGTAGCAGCAAATGGAGAAACAGAGCTATTAGCAGAAATCAACAAAGTAATAGCAGAGCTTCAAGCACAAGGGAAGTTTGAAGAATGGTATACAGAAGCAGTAGAATTAGCAGATACACAAAACGAATAAATTCAAAGAATCGAACAAGTAATTCGAAAGCACCACTCACAGCGAGCAAACAATAGGTGAAAGTTTGTAGGGAAGCCCGAATGAATAGAATCGAGAAGAAGATTTCGACAAAGGAAACGAGTATCGAAATACGCCTCACCTACGTTACAGGTTAGAGATGGTTCGCAAGAATCAATTAGAGTGGTACCGTGGAAATATAATCCGCCTCTTAAGCATATTGCTTAAGAGGCGGATTTAATATTGTAGGGTGGATTTTCCGCAAATCCACCGATGCGCCGAAGGAGAGTTAAACGAAGAAACCATGTTATTCACAAAAACGAACTTACGAAGAATAACACACGAATCGTCATTAACCCCTCAGTCGCATTCGCGCCAGCTCCCCTGCAGGGGAGCCAAGACAAAGTAATTTCACATCACACGTAGGGTGGATTCTCCGCAAATCCATCGCTTGCACCTAAGGACAACCAAACAAAGCAACAATGTTATTCACGTAATAAACCTACGCGTAAATAACAAAAAATAAAAATTAATTTTAGGGAGAAAATCATGAAAAGACTAATCGCAATACTACTTACACTGACGCTATTATTATCACTTTCAGCATGTGGCAACACGAGCGCAGAAACAAAACCTGCTGATACAAAACCTGCTGATACAAAACCAACAGAAACCACAGCAGAAACAAAGACAGAAACACCTGCAGAAACGACCAAAAAGACCAAATTAGACACCGTAAAGGAAAGCGGAAAGCTCATAGTAGGAACCACAGCAGACTATCCGCCATATGAATTCCACGCAATGATCGACGGAAAAGATACCATAGTAGGATTCGATATGGCCCTTGCAGCAGACATTGCAAAACACCTAGGCGTAGAACTAGAAATCCAAGACATGGAATTTTCAGCAGTGCTATCGGGAGTAGAAACGGGACTCATCGACGTAGGTATCGCAGGTATTAAAAGCACCGCAGAGAGAGACAAAACCATGGACTTCTCAAAAATCTACAGAAATAGCAAAAACAACTACACGATTCTAACAAGAATAGAAAACGAGCCATTGTTCAACTCACCAGAAGACTTAAAAGGTGATTACATCGTAGGAGCACAAATGGGCACGATCCAAGAAGAATACGCAAGAGCCCTTTATGCAGAAGATAAACTTTTAATAATACCGAAAATCACAGACTTGGTACTAAACCTAAACGCTAAAATGGTAGACGGACTAGTTGTAGAAAAATCAGTAGCAGAACTATATGCAAACCAAAACGAAGGACTTATATCCTTGGGAGATAAATTTACATTTGAAATAGGCGACGACGAAGGTGGCTCAGTAGTAGTAGCAAAAGAAGGCGAAAAAGAACTACTAGATGAAATTAATATCGTAATAGACGAACTTCTATCCAGTGGGAAGCTAGAAGAGTACTACGTAGAAGCAGTTGCACTCTCAGAAGCCCAAAACCAATAAGCAAAACCGTTACATTGTAGAACATAAAAGACAACAAGTTGTAAAAAATTAATTTTAGGGAGAAAAATTATGAAAAAACTAATAGCAATACTACTAACGCTGACATTATTAATTACACTTTCAGCATGTGGAAACACAGGAACAAGCACACAACCAGAAACTAAACCAGTAGAAACGACAGCAAAAAACAAACTTGAACAAATAAAAGAATCAGGAAAGCTAATTATGGGAACCAACGCAAACTATCCACCATTTGAGTTCCATACAATGGTAGATGGAAAAGACACCATAGCAGGATTTGATATCGAAATTGCAAAAGAGATCGCGAAGGATATGGGCGTAGAACTAGAAATCCAAGACATTGAATTCTCAGCAGTATTAGCAGGAGTAGAAACAGGACTAATCGACGTAGGAATAGCAGGAATAAATCCAACCCCAGCCCGTGATGAAGTAATGGACTTTTCAGACATATACTTTGAATCCTACTACACAGTACTAGTAAAGAAAGAAAATATCGGAAAATACACGACCCAAGAATCCCTAGAAGGAACGACAATCGGCGTACAAACAGCTACAGTACAAGAAGAACTAGCAAACGCAGTAAAAGATGCTACAATAGTTTCACTTCCTAAAACTCCAGACCTTGTGTTACAATTAAAATCTGGAATGATAGATGCCATAATCACTGAAAATACAGTAGCAGATACCTATGCAGCAGAAAACGAAGACCTAGGCGCAGAACCAGACTTAGAATTCGAAGGTGCATCAGGCGGAGCAGCAGTAGCATTCAAAGACGGCGAAGTTGAAATGAAAGAACAAATAAATAGTACCCTGAAGAGATTAATAGACTCAGGTCAAATCGAAAAGTTCTACCAAGAAGCGATAGAATTAGCCAATAGTAATAAATAATTAATTCGTAGCGTACAAATGTAGTGGGTGGCCCTAATGGACACCCACGTTACGAAGTGAAGAGTATTGCAATAAATTACACCAATAGGCATTAGATGTCTAGTGATAGCATCGACGGAGTTTCCACCGGGTCAGCTTCTATGAATGTAAGTCACACACGGGGGAGTCTATAAGGCCTCCCCCTACGGTATAATGATGTACAAATGTAGCGGGTGGCCCTAACGGACACCCAAGGATGCGATAGCATCCATTCACCGAAGGTGAATTAATCAAAGAGCCTAGCATATCAATAAATCTAGTCTCAATTAATATGCTAGACATATAGGCCCTCCGGGCGGTCGTGGCGTGGGGAGTCTATAATGCCTCCCCCTACGGAATAATGATGTGCAAATGTAGCGGGTGGCCCTAATGGACACCCACATTACGAAGTGAAGAGTATTGCAATAAAATAAATCAATAGGCATTAGATGTCTAGGGGCGTCTATAAGGCCGCCCCCTACAATGAAGTAATTCCATAGCAGTCCGTAGCGGGTGGCCCTAATGGACACCCACATTACGAAGTGAAGAGTATTGCAATAA
>CAYUJY010000055.1:0-10680 GCA_964445145.1 uncultured Peptoniphilaceae bacterium
TTAAAAGAAGCTATTGAAGAAACTTTTGGTTCCTTCGAAGAGTTTAAAACAAAATTCGAAGAATCAGGCACTAAAAGATTTGGCTCAGGTTGGGCGTGGTTAGTTTCTAAGGATGGAAAATTGGAAATTCTATCAACTCCTAATCAAGACTCTCCAATAACGGATGGATATGAAGTAATCATAGGTAACGACGTTTGGGAGCATGCTTACTATCTAAGATACCAAAATAGAAGAGCAGAATATCTAAAAAATTGGTGGAAAGTTGTAAACTGGGACAAAGCAGAAGAAAGATTTAAATAACATTTATAAAGAAAACTTCAAATATGAAGTTTTCTTTTTTGTATATTATTCATACATCCAATAAAAAAACTGGAAGCAAAATTTCTTCCAGTTTAATCACTCAAATATTTTCCAATAGTTCTCCAATTGATGGCAATTCGGAAAGCTTATATTGCTTCACCCATTCAATTTTCCCATCTCTATCGATAAGGATATTAGCGCGACTACTTGTACCAATTTTCTCTTCATATGCCCCAAAGCTTTTAGAAACTTCACCTTTAGGCTCAAAATCAGATACGAATACTACATCCTCAATACCTAGGGACTTCGCCCATACAGCCTTTGATGGAACGGGATCCACTGATACTCCAAGAACCATGTCTATACCATTTCTCTTTAGTCTTTCATATTCTCTCTCCAGTGACCTCATTTGGTCAATACAAACGGGAGTCCAAGCCAGTGGATGGAAAGATAATAGAACTCTCTTGCCTTCAATGTCTGAAAGTGTAATTTTATTGTCATCCACATCTACAAGTGTGAAATCTGGCGCAATTTCCCCTACTTTAATTATTCCCATAGCAACCTCCAAATAATATAGAATCTTTCGAAACTATTTTTATATTACAAATAAATTTTTTGAATTAATCCAAGGATGTTGCCTTCGTCTAGAAGTTCTAGTCCCCACTCTATTCCTAATATATCTCGCACAACACCATATAGGGAAGCCCAAAATGTTTTTTCTAGTGGCATTATTATTTCTCCACCTCTTCAACTTTATCGAATATATTTCTCAACGCATCTTCTTCTTCGTAACCAATATGGAGCGAAAGCTTTGTTCCAACTATATCTGGCATCTCAGGAAATATCTTTGACTTAAATAATGAATCTCCATTAGGGAAATTAATTTTTGCAAATGCAACTAACCCTTTTTCCTCATCTGAAAAATCCATGTCGTCCACTGGCATTTCTCCATATGTCGTTTTATATTGTAGTTTTGCTCTAAAAACTTCATCGTAGAATTCGATTAAAGAGTTCACATCTCTTATGGATAAATACGGCGTCAATCTTTTCATTGCATACCGCCAAATTTTTTTATTTGTTACGTATTATATTCCCGCTTAAGTATCAATCAAACATTACTCAAGGTGAAGCGTATGTAAATTAAATTCATAGGATTTTGATGTGACTTTGCTATATAATAAATAAAAGGAGTGGAAGAATAGATCAAAAAAAATATTGGGATGAAATCACTAATAGCAAAGAATTTACAACTCCCTTTCAAAAAGAGCAGTTTTTAAGTCTTGTATCCATGGAAAGCAAAATACTTGATGTCGGTTGCGGCTATACTCGAACTTTAAATGAGCTTTATCAATTGGAATATAAAGATTTAATAGGATTAGATTTCTCCACAAGTATAATTGAAAGAGGGAAAAATAATTTTCCCCATTTGGACTTGATGCCTATGGGTGTAGAAATTATCCCCTTAGAGGACAGTAGTGTAGATGCAATCATCCTATTTGCAGTCTTAACTTGCATCGTTAAAAATGATGAACAAAAAAAGTTAATAGATGAAATTTTAAGGGTCTTAAAACCTGGTGGTATTCTTTATTTTAATGATTTTTTGATAAATGGTGACGAAAGAAATATAGCACGATATTATAAGTACTTGAGCAAGTATGATAACTATGGAGTTTTTGAATTACCTGAGGGAGCAGTCTTGAGACATCACAATATAGAATGGATCAAAGAACTACTGCTGGACTTTAATGAGGCTAGTTTTCCAAGAAACCAGTTATGTAACCATGAACTGGAATAAATCAAATGGATTTTATTATTTTGGCAGAAAGTAATTGTAATATTGTATTCAATTATTAACCATGTGTTTAATAAATATAGGGAAAAACCTATATAGGTTTTTCCCTATATTTATTAGAAAATGATAAATGATGTATATAATTATATGTATCGGTCCTTCCTCAAAATGGAAAAGCCGATACATTTTATTTTATACATGATTCCAATAATAATATTCACAAAAAAAGAACCAAGGAATTAGCTTGGTTCTTCCATACATATTATTCAATTTTATTATTAGTCAATAATTCTTCTAGCTGTTACAAATCTTGAGTCATAGTATTTTTCACTCAATGATGATTTTACAACGCTTGATTTTGAGGATGATGCGTGAATCATTACGTCATCGCCAATATAAAGACCAACGTGTGAAATGTTTCCACTTGAAGTAGTTTTAAAGAATACTAAATCTCCAGGTTGAAGATTTTCTCTAGCAACTTCCGTTCCGTAATCCGCTTGTGTCTTTGAGCTTCTAGGAATCTTTATTCCTGCAACCTCTTGGTATAAAGCATAGGTAAGTCCTGAACAGTCGAAGCCTACATCTCCTTCATCTGCCCATACATATGGTCTTCCCAAATATCCTTCAGCTTTTGCTACCATTGTTTGAATAACGGGACCGCTATTTACAACACTTACATTTGATGTAAATGGTTGTGGGCTAGCAAATACCTTCTTTTCTTCTACTATTGGCTTTGTGTAAATTGAAACATCAGCACTTAATGCATTATACTTGTTTCCGTTGTTGTCAAGAACTATGTAGTAGTCATTCTCAAACCAAGCTATGCTCAGTGAATCTCCCACTGAAATTCTAAACTTATTTACACCGTTATCTAATACTGTGTCAGTCTTAGATGTTCCTATTACAATATTTCTTACTCTCTCTGGGTCAAGGTGAGATTTTTTTGCCAAGCCTACAGTGCCATCTTCAGCCCTTACTTTGACAAATTCACTACCATTTTCAACAATTTCTAAATGTTCGTCTAAAAACAACAATCTTATAACTTGGTTACTATTTTCGTCTATTAACGGTGTATTGTATAGAACCTTATAGCTAAGGATTCCATTGTCCACCTTTAGTAGATGTTCCTTTGGTATATAAACTGTGTTTTCTCCGTCTACCACTTTATATGTCGTTTTGCTGGCACCTTCGCCAACAATCTCAGCCCTGTCATTTTTTTTGTAAACTAACTCTGTACCGTTATTTAATTTCGCATTGAAATTATTCACGAAAATTCCTGTATCTTTGTAACCGATTAGTCCAACAACAAATGCCGCTGCCAATCCCACCGGAATTCTCAAGTTTCTCATTTGCAATAATAACACTCCTTTGTAATTTTTTACTTTTTCATTATATTAGATTCCAACAAGGAATGCAACAAAAAGTTACAAAATAATTACAATTTTCATAATTCTATCATTTTTAAAAAAAATATAAAAATAAATAAAAAAATAAATGCGAGCATATCTATAAGCCGTGTTCTGTATTAGCCAATCATCAATCTACATATATTGTTACCAATATATTCTAGCGATCTACCATCTGGTTGTTTCCAACCCCATTTGATCTTGCTCCAGGCGGGGTTTACATAGCCATATAGTCGCCTATATACTGGTGAGCTCTTACCTCACCTTTCCACCCTTACCTCCCAAAGGAGGCGGTATCTCTCTGTTGCACTAGCCTTAGGGTCGCCCCCACTGGACGTTATCCAGCGCCGTTTTTATGGAGCACGGACTTTCCTCATATTCATGCGATTAGCTGATATACTCGCATCGTTATATTTTACCATTTTTTGATACTTATAACAATCTATTTCTTAAAGTAGTCTACACCTGCTTTTATTATAGGTTGTAGGTCTAAATCAGGAATGTTTTTAAATAACCCATCTTTAAATCGTTCACTGTGGCCCATCTTTCCTAAAATTTTTCCATCTGGGCTGATTAATGCTTCTATAGCATATTCTGAGCCATTAGGTACGTCACAATACACCGCTGCTATTTGCTCGCCCTTTGATAGTGTTTCATAAACTTCTTCAGACACTACAAATCTACCTTCCCCATGTGAAATTGGAAGTATATAGGTCTTATCAAGTTCAGTAAATTTTAACCACGGTGAATTTGTAGTCAGCATCTTTGTATCAACAAATCTAGCAATATGTCTACCCGCAGTATTGAATGTCAGAGTAGGATCCTTTTCGTCCATTTCTCTTATCACACCACCTGGCAGTAGTCCAGATTTAACAAGAGCCTGGAATCCATTACATATTCCCAGAATTAATCCATCATTTTCTGATTGCATATATTCCAATGCATTTTTAATTTTTTCATTTCTAAGGACTGTGGCAATGAATTTACCAGAACCGTCCGGCTCGTCCCCGAAGCTGAAACCACCTGGTATTACAAATATTTGTGCTTCTTTAATTTTATTAGAAAGCTTTTCTATACTTTCATTTAGATGTTTAATATCCTTATTTCCAAAAACAAATGTTTCAACTGTGGCGCTATTTTCTCGGAAAGCTTCTTCCGTATCATATTCACTATTTGTACCAGGGAATGCAACAATTAATACTTTAACCTCATCTACTAGTTTTCTACTCTTTAGATTTCTTTCAACAACTCCAGTATTTTCTGCAACGTCACCTTCGTATTTTACTTCTCCTGAAAATACGCTTGAAAGCTCGCCTAAATATGCATCTTTGAACTTGTGTGTATCAAAAACTTCGCCATTTATAACGACTTGGTCGCCCCCTGAAACTCCTATATTTTCAATAAAATCTGCATCTTCTTCATACTCTACCACAATTGACCCTAGGAGTACGTCAAATAACTCACCTGACTCGATTCTAAAGCCTATTTGGTTACCAAGGCTCATTTCCATCAGACTGTGAAGTAAGCCTTTTGAATTCAAGGAATAAGCAGATTTTACATTCTCACTTTTTATTGCATCGTACAGTAAATTCAGCTTATTAATAAAGTCTTCATGGTCTAATGTAAAATCATCTTTGACAGTTGGCTTGATAATTCCTAACTTATAACCACCCTTTAACTCTGGGGATATTATATTTTCAATATCTTCAGTCGTAACTGCAAAAGATATTAGCGTAGGAGGTACATCTATATCCTTAAAGGAACCACTCATGGAATCTTTACCGCCTATTGGTGGTACATTTAAATTCCTAGTTGCATAAAATGCTCCCAATAAAGATCTTAATGGTTTGGACCATTTTTCTTCATTGGTACCCATGCTTTCGAAGTATTCTTGGAAAGATAGTCTTGTGGAAAGTGCATTTCCACCTACTGCAGCAATCTTCGTCAAGGATTCAATTACAGCATAATAACCTCCGAGGAATTGATTTTCCTCAGATAGATATGGGTCGAATCCATAGCTCATAAGACTTACTGTTTTACTATTTCCTTTTAATGATGGAATAGCTGCTACCATAGTTTGGATTGGTGTCAGCTGATATTTACCACCTAGGGGTGATAAAACTGTTCCCCTTCCTACACTAAAGTCAAATTTTTGAATAAGGTTCTTTTTGGACACATAGTTTATATCCTTTAGTTTTTCAAAAATTGTATTTACATCGTTTTCTTTTTTGTCAAAATAGCTTATAGGTTCACTTTGTTTTACCAATACATTTTGGTACCTATCCACTCCTGAAGTGTCTAAAAACTCCCTATCTAACTCTGCTATTATCTCGTCATTATCCAACATTATCATTTTTCCAGAGTTTGTAACCTTAGCTACCACTGTGGCTTCTAGGTTTTCATTGTGACAATATTCAATAAACTTATCCGCATCAGAAGCACTTACAACTGCTGCCATACGTTCTTGGGATTCAGATATTGCAATTTCCCTTGGGCTTAGTCCTTGGTACTTTAGAGGTACCCTATCTAGATATATCTCTAAGGAGTCCGCAAGCTCACCAATGGCAACTGATACGCCACCTGCACCGAAGTCGTTACATTTTTTAATCATTTTAGTGACATTTTCGTCTCTAAAAAGTCTTTGGATATTTCTTTCTGTTGGAGCATTTCCCTTTTGTACTTCTGCAGATGCTTCTACTATGGATTGCTCAGTTTGTTCCCTGGAACTTCCAGTAGCTCCACCGATTCCATCTCTACCTGTCTTTCCGCCAATTAGGATTATTACATCTCCCTCTACTGGTTGCTCTCGTACTACATTTTCTTCTGGAGCTGCACCTACTAGTGCACCTACTTCCATGCGTTTTGCAACATATGAATCATGGTATATTTCATCCACTAGACCTGTAGCTAAACCTATTTGATTTCCATATGAACTGTATCCGTTTGCAGCTTCAGTAGTTATTTTTTTTTGTGGCAATTTGCCAGGCAGTGTATCTTCGTATCTTTGGCGAGGGTCACCTGAACCCGTAACTCTCATGGCTTGGTACACATATGACCTACCGCTAAGCGGATCTCTAATAGCTCCGCCTAAACAAGTGGATGCTCCCCCAAACGGTTCGATTTCAGTAGGATGGTTATGGGTTTCGTTCTTAAACATTAATAAATATTTTTCGTCACGAACATCACCTGTTTCATAATCCTCTACTTTCACTTTTACACGAATGGAACAAGCATTTATTTCATCAGATTCTTCCAGATCGTCTAACTTTCCATGAGTTTTTAAATATTTTGCTACAATCGTGCCTAAGTCCATCAAAGAAATAGGTTTTTTTCTATTTAATCCTTCACGCATGGAAATATAAGCTTCAAATTCATCCTTAAGCTTTTTGTCAGTTGGCGAATCCATTTCATCAAATTCTATATCTAAAATGGTATTGAATGTTGTGTGTCTACAATGATCTGACCAGTACGTGTCCAATATCGCTAGTTCCGTTTCATTAATATCCCTATTAATGCTCTTAAAATGGTCTTGGATAAACTTTAAATCTTCGTAGGACATTGCCAATCCCTTGCTAGATTTAAATTCCTCCAATGCTTTTTCATCTAAATTAATAAAACCCTCATAAACGATATTTTTATGTTTCTCTTCATATTCTTCTTTTAACTTCGTAGGGATTCCAAATAATTTACCCTTTACTTGGTCTATTGGGTTTATTAAATAGTTTTCTATTTTATTAATTTCTTCAGGACTTAGCTCATTTTCAAATGAATATACAGTTGCACACTTCGCTTCCACATCCATAAGTCCCAATGAAACTGCGATTGTATCTAGAAGGCTTTGTTTTCTTTGTTCAAATTGACCTGAATGAAATTCCACAACTAACGGATTACTCATATTAGATTCTAGTGTAGTGGCATCTTCACCTGTGTACAAATCGTCAATTGGAGGCTCGGATAATATTGTATTTTCAATGCTGCTTGCCTCACTATCACTCAATCCTTCAATGTCATATCTCAAGATAATTCTGGTTTCCCCTGGATCAAAACCCAATTCGTCCTTAATGGAGCTTCTTAAGCTATGAGCAGCATCTCTATATTCTTCTTTCTTTTCTACATAATATCTCTTAATCATAGGTCCTATATCTTTCCTGAAATATTTATCAGAATATACTATTTTTTCTGCTTCATTATATACCTTAGCAATGGCTTCTTCGAAGCTGTCAGCAGTAGCAGTAAGGGACATTACTCTGCCTCCGTTTGTGACAACTTTTCCGTCCTTTAAAGTAGTACCTGCATGATAGACATGTATTCCATCTACATCATCCAGTCCAGAAATTTCATATCCCTTTACAAATTCTTCAGGGTATCCACCAGATGCCAGCACCAGAGTCACTACCTTTTTGTCATTAGTCACAATTTCGATTTCATTTAGTTTTTCGTCAGTAACAGCTTGCATAATATTCAAGAGATCCGTTTCCAATCTGTTTAATATGGACTGGGTTTCAGGGTCACCAAATCGAGTGTTGAATTCTAAAACCTTAATCCCATTTGAACCAATCATAAGTCCAATAAAGATAATTCCCCTAAAATCCAACTTTTCTTCGTTAATCCCTCGTAAAAATGGCGCCAATACCAAGTCTTCTATTTCGTCTAAGTATGGAATAGCTTCTACATTTGGACTAAAGGTTCCCATTCCACCTGTATTTAATCCAACTTCCCCGTCCCATATTTTCTTGTGATCCTTTGAGGTAGGTAGCATTTTGATCGTATAATTGTCAACGAAAGCAATTAAACTCATCTCAAATCCATCCAGGAATTCTTCAACAACTACCATCTTTTCTCCGTAGAGTCCCTTGTTGAATATGTCATCTAAGTATTTTTTTGTTTCGGCAACCGTTGTAGTAATAAATACTCCCTTGCCTTCACATAATCCGTCTGCCTTGATTACGACGATTCCGTTTTTATCTAGAAGTTTTTTTGCAAATTCCAAAGCTTCATCAAAGTCTGTAGACTTTATATAAGCAGCTGTTGGAATATTATATTTTACCAAAAACTCCTTCGTAAATGATTTACTTCCTTCCAGCTGAGCTGCTCCCTCGCTTGGACCAAATATACGAAGTCCCTTCTCTTCAAATTTATCTACTATCCCTAAGCAAAGTGGAACCTCTGGTCCCACAATCGTATAGTCGATACCTTCTGAAATTGCATATTTTAGAAGTTCATCTATTTCATTGGCAGCAATACTGACATTTTTACCGATTTTACTCGTTCCTGCGTTACCCGGTGCAAAATAAAGTTTTTCGACGGTTTCATTTAACAGTATTTTTTCACCGATAGCGTGCTCCCTTGCTCCACTACCAACAATAAGTACTTTCATATTGCCTCCTATTTTTGTTATATACAAATTGTAAGAATAAATTAAGTTTCTGTCAACAAAAAGAACCTTATTTGATTAAGGTTCCTATTACAAATACGGGGTCTAAGAATATTTCTACATTTAAATCCCAATATTTTTCTTTTATTGTATTTTCAAGTTGAGACAATACAGGAAATTCTGAATAAAAATGACCAATGTCTATTAGGGTTAAATCATTTTCATAGGCCATTTGCCCATCATGATACTTCACATCCGATGTTATAAAAACATCACAACCTCTTTCTAAAACGAGGGAGATTTCAGAAGCTCCACTACCCCCTAGCACTGCAACTTTGCGAATGTCTGATCTTTTTTTTCCGTAGTATCTAATGTACTCCCTAGGAACTATATGCTCTGACAACAATTCAATTAGTAAACTCAGTGTCCCATTGGGAAATTCACCATATACTCCTATGTTATTTTCTTCATCATCCAATAAATTTTTAATGTTCTCTAGTTTTAAAATTTCCGCTAAAATATTGTTTGTGCCACTTTTGGATTTATCTAAATTTGTGTGGAAAGTATAAATAGTTATGTTATTATCTATAATCTTCCGCACTAAATTACCATTATAGCTATTAAAATCAATATTTTTTATAGGCGAAAATATAAAAGGATGGTGGGTAATTATAAAATTAATTCCCTTATCAATGGCATAGTCAATACATTTGTCAGTTATGTCCATGGCAATTAATATGCTATTTACTGAACTATTAATATCTCCGACTTGAAGTCCTGAATTGTCCCATAACTCCTGAGTATTCTTTGGTGCATATTCTTCAATTAGGTCTATTATATTTTTAGCACTTACATCCATTTAATATCTCCTTATAGACTTCCATTTCCTTCATAAGTTCGTCTCGCCTGATTTTTGATTTTTCGGTACTATGTCTTTCAAGGTCTGAAATAATATCCTCAACCTCGACACATAATCGTTCAATATATTCCAATAAGGATGGGTCACATGAATCTATAAGAACCTTAGAAAAATCGAGTCGTTCAGGTTTTACAACTTCACCTTCTACTTTTATCGTTCTAATTATCTCATAATATTTCCCCGATTCGTAGACCACTTTTTCGGCTTCTATCAAAAAATTATTTTCATAAAGAAATTCTCGAACCTTTGGAACCACTGTCATAGGCTGGAGAATTAGTACTTTATCCGTTAATTTTTCCAATGCTCGCTGAATTATTTCAATAATAAGATCTCCTCCCATTCCAGCAATAATGACGGAGTCGAAATGGAGACCTTCAATTGGCGATAGGCCATCTCCCATAATGGATATAATTTTATCATAATTATTTCTCTCCAAGGAATACTCAATGGTTTTTCTTAAAGATTCCTTGGAGATATCAGTTGCATAAATTAATTTTGATTTTTTATTTTCAATAAGATAGTTGGGTACATACCCATGGTCACAGCCCACGTCCACTACTACCTTAGACGTTCCTAGCAGTTCTACAACTGCACTTAGTCTATTGTCTAGCTTAATTTCTTTCATCACTCCAAAAAGTCCTTTAGTTTTTTACTTCTGCTTGGATGACGAAGTTTGCGTAATGCCTTTGCTTCAATTTGTCTAATTCTCTCTCTGGTGACATCGAACTCCTTACCTACTTCCTCTAAGGTTCTAGCCCTACCATCTTCAAGTCCAAATCTCAAGGTCAATACTTTCTTTTCCCTATCCGTAAGGGTTTGTAATACACCTTCCAGTTGCTCCTTCAATAAAGTAAAGGCAGCTGCATCCGATGGGGAAATTATGTCTTCA
>CAYUJY010000055.1:10690-10981 GCA_964445145.1 uncultured Peptoniphilaceae bacterium
CCTAAATGGCTATCTTCTTCCTCACCGATTGGAGTTTCCAAAGATACGGGCTCATGAGCAATTTTTAATATCTCATGAACCTTTGATACCTCTAAGCCCATTTCTTTTGCAATCTCGTCGGGAAGTGGATCTCTACCCAGCTCTAAAATCAATTGCCTCTGTATCCTAACTAGCTTATTTATTGTTTCAACCATATGAACTGGTATACGAATTGTTCTAGCTTGGTCCGCTATGGCACGGGTTATTGCTTGTCTAATCCACCAAGTTGCATAGGTCGAAAATTTAAATCCT
>CAYUJY010000056.1:0-10951 GCA_964445145.1 uncultured Peptoniphilaceae bacterium
TTATGTGTTCAAATTTAAAGAACATTGCAGTTTTAGTATCAGGTGGTGGAACAAATCTACAAGCTCTTATTGATGCTGCAGCAAAAAGTGAAATAAAAGGAAATATTTCAGTTGTCATATCCAACAGAAAGGGTGCGTATGGTTTAGAACGGGCAAAAAATGCCAATATAGAAGCCATTTATATCCAAGGCAACAATAAAAGCCAAGGAGAGTTTGATATGGAACTCATGGAAATTTTGGAAAAACGCAATATAGATTTGGTTGTGCTTGCAGGATATTTAAAAATTCTTACGAAGGAAATAATAGATAAATACAGGAATAAAATTATTAACATTCATCCGTCACTTATTCCCAGCTTTTGTGGGGAGGGATATTATGGAATTAAGGTACACGAGTCTGCAATCGAAGCTGGGGTAAAATATTCTGGTGCCACAACTCACTTTGTATCGGAAATTGCAGATGACGGTCCAATAATACTTCAAGAAGTAGTTCCAGTTTATTTTGATGACAGTCCAGAAGACCTTCAAGCTAGGGTATTGGAAGTTGAACATAAAATTCTTGTGGAGTCTGTTAAACTATTTTGTGAAGACAAGCTGTTGGTCTTTGGTAAACGAGTTAAGATAGGGGAGACTATATGAAAAAAAGAGCGCTAGTATCAGTATTTGATAAGGTTGGAATCCTCGAGTTTTGCAGAGGCTTAGAGAAAATGGATTGGGAAATTATCTCAACAGGTGGTACCTTTAAGTATTTAAAGGAAAATGGAGTATCTGCAATTGATGTAAGTGATGTTACGAAATTTCCTGAGATGCTAGATGGCAGAGTAAAAACGCTGCACCCTTTAATCCACGGTGGAATTTTATATAAAAGAGACGATGAAAAACACAGGGACACGGTTAGTGAGCATGGAATCGGCGCCATAGACATGGTAGTAAATAACCTATATCCATTCGAAGCAAAGCTACGCGAAGGCGCAGAACATGGGGACATGGTTGAAAACATAGATATAGGTGGACCATCCATGATACGTGCGGCAGCTAAAAATTACCGGGACGTGTTGATAGTAACAGACCCATCTGACTATGAAGCTGTGCTTTATGAGTTGGACAAGGGAAATATATCAGAAAGATTTAAAATGAATCTAGCTAGAAAAGCATTTTCTTACACTGCTTTCTACGATTCACTAATAGCCAACTATTTCAATGGAGTTATGGATGTAACTTATCCGGAGTATTTAACGACTCCGTATAAACTTGATAGCAAACTAAGATATGGAGAAAATCCTCACCAAAGCGCCAGCTACTATAAAAACAGCTTTTTATCTGGAAAGCTCAATATGAGACAGCTCCACGGAAAAGAAGTATCCTATAATAATTTAATCGATATTTACGGTGCGATAAAAGCAGTAAAGGAGTTTGCTGAGCCTGCAGTGGTAGCCGTGAAGCACACGAACCCATGTGGAATAGGTTCAGCAGAAGATATCTATGAGGCTTATATGAATGCCTATGAATCGGATATGGAATCTATTTTTGGTGGAATTGTCGCATTCAATAGAGAAGTTGATGCAAAATCAGCAGCCCATATGGGAACTTATTTTCTAGAAATAGTTATTGCTCCAGCATTTAGCGAAACAGCCATGGAAATCCTAAGTAGAAAGAAAAACATTAGATTGATTGAAATATCTAATCTTAACGAACTTGAGCTGGACAAGATGGACTTTAAACAAGTGCTAGGTGGCATGGTTTATCAAGAACACGACAACATGAGTGAAGTCGAAAATAATTTTGAATTTACTGTAATGACAAAAAGGCAACCGACTGAAGAAGAAGTTGAAGATTTAAAATTTGCGTGGCTTTGTGTGAAAAACATAGCTTCCAATGGTGTTGTTTTGGTTAAGGATGGTGCCACAGTGGGTATAGGTCAAGGAGAGGTTAGAAGAAGCTGGGCAGTTGAAGAAGCTATTGCTAGGGCAGAAGCTCGAATTGATGGTGCTGTGCTTGCATCAGATGCATTTTTCTTTGAAGATACCGTGATGCAACTACATGAATCTGGAGTAAAGGCAATGTTGAGTCCCGGTGGATCCATTAAGGATGACGAAGTAATTGAGCTTTGCAACCAATACGATATGACCTTGATATTTACGGGGGTTAGACACTTCAGGCATTAGGAGATTTAAAATGAACGACAAAAGGGTTGTTGTAAAAAAGGAATATATATCCAAGGGGATAACTTTTGGCAGTTGTCTTGCTATGGTGATATCCTACACAAAATGGCAGTCAATACTGTGGGCTATAATTCACGGAATGTTAAGTTGGGCTTATGTGGTTTACTACATTATCAAATACTAGAAATTTGCTGACTTAAAGTTTGAGTCATTGTAAAAGGAAGTTAGGGGATAGCTATGCACAAAATACTTTTTAAGAGAATATATGACCCTGTGGAAAGTAGTGACGGTTGCAGAATTTTGATAGATAGATTATGGCCTAGGGGAATTACAAAAGAAAAAGCAAAAATTGATGAATGGCCGAAAGCGATAACGCCAACCAATGAGCTTAGAAAAGCATATCACGGCGAACAAATTGATTACGATGAATTTTCAAAAAAATACGAAGATGAATTGGAAAACAACGATGATGTTCCTAAATTTTTGGAGTATGCTGAAAATTGCATCAAGGATAAAAATGTGACCTTGGTTTCATCTGTAAAAGATATAGAAGCGTCCCATGTTCCGATACTAAAAAAGTATATAGAGAAAAAAATCAAATAATATCAAACAAAAAAGGTGCTCTACATTATGTAAAGCACCTTAATATTATTCTAAAGGTTTTTCTTTAGACTTAATTTCAGTTTCTTCAACTGCTTGCGCAGCATCATCTGCATCTTGGATAAACTCTTCAACTATATCCACGTTTTCTCGTTTTAAAGTTTCATAATATGCTTTAATTATAGCCACATTTGATTTAGCGAGTTTTTCGATTTCTTCTTGGATATTAGGATGGTTTTTCAACACCAAAAGATGTCTAGCATCGTTTAGCAAACTTAACTTTTCTATGTCATATTTAAAAAGCACATTTTCAATATCTGTCGTTATCTGCTTCATAACCTGAGGATTAATACCTTCGGAGAGCATGGAAACAGATAGTCCACCTTGTTCGACAACTTGATTGAATCTAAAGGAAGATTCTCCGATATTGTCAGCTCTATAATATTCTATTTGGGATTTCTTTGCGCGATCAGCTAGTACCTGATTTAATTTTACATCACCTGTAGCTATCACACAATAATCATAACCAAAGAACACAAATTCTTCATTAAGTACTCTACCCTTAAGCATTACGCGTTCAGGGTTTTCTTCTCTAATTTTTAAAAGTTCCTCTGTAAAATCATCGGATATACAATATATTTTAAATTCAGTTTCCAGAAGTGCTTCTATCTTAGCAGTAGCTAGCACGCCTCCACCGAGCACGAGAATATTTTTATCTTTCGTATCTATACTTATTGGGAAATATCTCATTTTCTCAACTCCTTAGTTATTTGCATAAAAAAATGCAATTAAAGGTGAAAAATTCACCCATCAACTTAATTATATCCAAAATTCCCAGTTTTACAACAATTTATAACAAAATTATGAAATTTTACTCATTTTGAAGATTTGAAACTTATTTGTAATTAATTTGCAAACTCTCTATGTTATAATAATGGCATATCAAATTAGGAGGGATATAATGCTAAACAAACTAAAGAAATTTGTAGTATTAGCATTGTGTATAGTTATACTATCACAATCGACTTCGGCAATGGCAATTAGCTTTTCTGATGTCAACAAAACGGACAGATATGCATGGGCTTATGATTACATCATGGACCTAGCAAATAAAGGAATCATTAATGGTTACGAAGATGGCACATTTAAGCCTGGACAAACTGTTACTTACTTGGAAATTATTCAATTGTTGGTGGGTGTAATGAATCCAACTCAACAAGAGAAGAATGAAGCTGTAACCAAATATTCAACAACAATGACAAATGCAGGTATTCCTGACTGGGCAAGACCAGCAGTGGCTATAGCACTTAATAGAGGCGTTGCTACAGAAACTGAATTAAATGCAGCTAAAACAGCTGGACTTATTGAAACGGGAACTAATAAAAGAGTAGATAGAATGACAGTTTCAATCTACACTGCAAGAGCACTGGAGTTGACTCCAAAGAGTGTTGCAGTTCTTAGCTATAAAGATGCTAATACAATTGATAAAAACTTTGTAAACTTAATCGCAGCTCTAATCGATACAGAAGTTCTTCACAAAGACGGTAGAGATGGATTCTTCGATGGAGATAAACCAATCTTAAGATCTGAAATTTCAAAGATGATAAAAACGGCTTATGATTGGGTGCAAAAAAATCCCTTAAAAAAGGGAGTATCAACTACTAAAACCGAAACTGGAACAATGGTTTCCTATAACCCAATAGGATCAAACAATTATTTTGTGTATAAGAACAGCTCTGGTTCAACAATTTCTACTTTGGTAACTAGCTCAACTAAAATTACAAATAGAAATAACGCTACGGTTGCTCAATCTGACCTTATGAAATATGAAAACGCAAGTCTTTCAATGACCTATAAGGAAGTTGGTGGCACAAAGGAAGCTACAGAAATTAAATTTACAACAGATGGTAGCACTTCAACCACTGGGCAAACCTATACAATTACTTCCATTTCTACGTGGAGCAGCACTATAAACGTAGAATATACACAAAATGGAATTAAGAGAACTGGTGCTTACACTTACAATAATTCAACAACCTTCAGAAAGGGTGGAGTTGTTGTTAATGTAAACTCCTTAGCAAAAGATGATGTAATAACCAAATTAGATTTAAATGGTACTGTAATTACAAATCTAGAAGTTGGTCAAACAACAACGGGTCAATATAGACTGACATATGTATATTCAGGTTCCAACCCATATGTTGAAATTGCTCCTGTAAGTGGTGGAAGTAGTACAAAATATTTCCTTGCACCTACCTATACAGTTTTGAGAAATGGCTCGACCATAACTTTATCAGGTCTTGTTGCAAATACTGATATTGTGGATGTGGTATTTTCAGGAAACCAAATTACTAGAATTGAAGTGAGAACTAGTGCACAAAGTGGACAATATAGACTTACTGGAGTATATGCAGGCACTAACCCTTACGTTGAATTAGCTCCTATTAACGGTGGAAATAGCACTAGATATTTCCTAACATCTAATTATTCAGTTATCAGAAATGGTGTTAATAGTTCACTTGGAAGTTTAGTTGTAAACTCAGATACTGTAGATGTTACGTTCTCAGGAACCCAAATATCAAGAATTGAAGTTAGAGGTAGTACACAAAGCGGACAATATTACGTTAATGAAATATATCCAGGCTCTGGAACATTTTATGGAACTCCTATAAATGGAGGAACTAAGGTGTATTTTACTCTTGAAAACAATGCTTTAGTAACTAGAAATGGTGGAACTACAAACCTATATAACATCGTTACTGGAGATAGGGTAAACTTAACAATAACAAGTGGAAACAGAGTTTCTAGGTTAGAAGCTTTTAGCTCAGTTGGCACATCTGGATATACTTTCAGATATGTAAGTGGCGGAAGAATCTATGTTAGAAATAATTCAAATGGCAATAATGAAGATTTCTATTTGAGAACTTCCACATATTATGATGTTAACAATTATAGTAATAACTTAAACAACTTAAGAGAAGGAAACTTAATAAACCTAGAGTTTTATGGAAATGAAATATCAGCTGTGAGACTAATGCAAACATCTGGCTCAGGTTATGCAACTGTTAGAAGTGTTCCATATACACTTAAGGCATCAATACCACCAGCATCACTGGGGCATTATACAAAAATTGAAATTGAAGGCTCAATATATCAATTGGAGGAATATGAACTAAGTAGATATAACTATTATTTAAATAATAATAGACAATATGATACAGGTAATATTCCTAGAACTGGATATGTACAAGTTTCATACAATGCAAATGGTACAATTGCTAGATTTGATTTCGGCTCCAACATAACTCTACCAAATGTAGAAAGAGTTAATGCAAGATATTACACGAGTAGGCTTGGTACTGATGGAGTAATGACTTATGAATTTACTGATGGAAGCAAATTCTATTCATTGACAAGTAACGATTGGCAATATAGTGGATTAGTTTTAGAACGTTGGTACTATATTCAAGTAGACACCAATAATTCAAATAGAATTGTTAAGGTAGAATTTTAATATACTGATGATAAAAGGTTTGAGCATAACTGCTTGAACCTTTTTTGTATACCATTACTCGTTATAAAGTTAATTAAATACTAACTATATTGACTATGTACTATTAATTTGATAAAATACTTATTTATAGAAGAACTTAAATAATGTTTTAAATTTTAGCACTTATTAAATATGTTCTTCATTAATTCTTAGGGAGGAATTATATATGGATAGTATGTTAGCGATACTTGTAGTATTACTTGTATTTGCGCTAGGAGATTTTATTTCCTATATGACAAAATCAATAGTTTCTATGCTTTTTGTAGCTTCGATCGTATTTATTTTGGCATTTTGGAACGGTCTTCCTGCGACGATTTTTGCTGATTCTCAATTATTGGGAATAGGTGCGCTTATGATAGGATTCTTGATTACGCACATGGGAACACTGTTGAGTGTTGACGACTTTGTTAAGCAATGGAAAACTGTTGCTGTTGCAGTATTTGCAATGGCTGGGATTGGCGTTATGCTATTTACCGTTGGTCCGTTGGTTGTGGACAGAATTTATGCAATAGCTGCTGCACCACCAATCGCTGGTGGGGTCGTTGCTGCAATCGTAATGGGTGATGCTGCTAGGGCAGTGGGCAATGAATCTGTTGGAATATTCGTAACACTGATTGTTGCTCTTCAAGGTTTTGTGGGATATCCCATAGCTTCATTTATATTAAATAGAGAGGCTAAACTTATTTTAGGTAGAGGTTTCTCTGCTCCAGTGGAAGAAAAAACGGTGTTGGTTGAGAAAAAAACTTTAATACCACCACTACCGAAGGATTTACAAACGACTTATATTTTGTTGGCAAAGTTAGCAATTACGGCATTCATCGCATTTAAACTCGCTGACTTAACCGGTGGAGTTATCCACAGATATGTAATGTGTCTATTCGTAGGTGTTGCTGCAAGGGCAATTGGATTCTTAGAGCCGGATATAATGACAAAGGCAAATGCATTTGGCCTTGGCATGGTAGCTTTGATGGCAGTAATTTTTGGTTCACTGGCAAACACTACGCCGGAAATCCTAATGGGTCTATTATTCCCGTTGGTAGCTACACTATTTCTTGGTTCAGTGGGAATAATTATTTTCTCCATAATAGCTGCAAAGATATTTAAAATGTCCGTTCCAATGGCGATTGCTATCGGTACGACAGCACTCTTTGGCTTTCCAGGAACATTTATATTATCAAATGAGGTAGCAAATGCCAATGGAAAGACTGATGAAGAAAGAAAGTTAATTTTAGACGATATCCTACCAAAAATGCTCGTGGCAGGCTTTGCAACGGTAACGATAGGTTCGGTAATTATGGCTGGCATAATGTCAAAAATGATATAATAAAATTTAGGAGACGGGTATTATGAAAAAACTATTTAAAAATTTCACCTTAATCGATGGAAATGGTAATGAGCCAGTAAAAAATGCTTATATGGTTATCGAAGGCGAAAAAATTTCTGAAGTTGGCGCTGGTGAATATGGCGGAGAATTTGATGAAGTTGTGGATTTAGCCGGAAAATATGTAATGCCCGGTCTAATAAATGCACATGTTCACATAACCATGGAGCCTAAGGGTGACCAAAGCGGGGCACAAGCATCAGATGCAGTTTTAGCGTTTAATTCTGCTAGAAATGCAAAGGCACATCTCGACATGGGAACTACTTTCATCAGGGATATGGGCGGCACAAATTTTGTCGACATTGATTTAAGAGATGCAATAAATAACAAATTAATTGAAGGCGCACAAATGTTAGTGTCCGGAAAGGTTGTAACCATGACTGGCGGACATGGCTGGTCAATGGGAAGACAAGCTGATGGTCCAGATGAAGTGAGAAAGGCTGCAAGAGAGCAATTCAGAGCAGGAGCAGACATTCTAAAGGTTATGGCAACAGGTGGAGTTATGACCAAGGGTGTAGAGCCTGGAAGTCCACAATTGAGCGAAGAAGAACTTAGAGCAGGGATAGAAGAAGCTCATAAGGTGGGTGCAAAAACCACCACCCATGCCCAGGGTAATACCGGCATTAAAAATGCACTTCGTGCAGGGATTGACTGTATAGAACATGCCTTCTATCTCGATGAAGAAGCATTGGACCTAATGACTAAAAATGGAACATGGCTTGTGCCAACATTAGCTGCAGTTCACTTAATAGTTGTAAATGGAAAGACTGGAGCCATGCCTGAATACGTAGTTAAGAAGGCAGAAGGAGCTGTGAACGACCACTTAGATAGTATCACTAGGGCGCACAAGGCTGGAGTAAAGATAGCTTGTGGAACAGACTCAGGAACACCATTTAATTATCACGGATCTCTTCCAATTGAAATGATGTTGTTAAAGAAAATTGGAATGAGTAATATGGAAATTCTAACCTGTGCAACAAAAAGCTCAGCAGAATGTACGGGAATCGAAAAAAATTATGGTACTATTGAAGAAGGAAAGTTTGCAGATTTCTTAGTGCTTAAGGACAACCCTGTAGAAAATATGGAAACCATATTTGACATTGAAGATGTATATAAGCTTGGGAACAAAGTTGAACGAAAATTCAATCACCCTGCTAACGTTAAAGAATATTTAGTATAAAATCCAACCGCACTGTTTATAAATGGTGCGGTTTTTGTGTAATTCATAATAATATTGGGCATATATTAGAAGATAGAAAAAAAGTGGGGGAGATAATATGAGAAAAAACCTTTTAATAACCGTTTTGAGTTTAATAACAGTACTTTTATTTACTGCCTGTGGCGAGACCACAACAGTAAAAAAGGAATCATCCATATTTAGCACAAACCTGGATGGAATTTCAATAACTCCATATTCTCCTGGCAAGGACAGTAAAATAGAGTTTCCTGATGGCAGGGAGGAAAAGATAACACAGGATTATATTGCGCTTTTTGTAAATGGATCTTTAATTGAAAATGCAGGAGTTTTTATAAAAAATGATAGGATAGTGGCTCCAGTTGCTATGATAATAAAAAGTCTACATTTAGGCAACGAGTGGAATGTAATTACTAGAAAATTGACTGTTTTTGACGGTGATAAAATAGTAGAAGTTTTTGTGGATGATAAAAAAATAAAAATCGGGGAAGAACTGATAGAGCTTGAAATGTATCCTGAAATAGTAGACGAAAGACTTTATGCATCATCGGAGTTTTTTAAGAAAGCTTTGGGCGTTGATGTGTCTTATTATAATGGAATCGATGAAAATGCTACCAAGATAATACCAGGGCTAAGACAAGTAATGTTTAGCAGATATCCTGTGGATGAAGAAACTATAACTGTAGAAGAAGCCTTAAAATTTGTTAAGGATGATGTTATAACAGCTTATGAAAAATCTTATTCAAAGTATGTCCCCCTAGGTGAAGGTGCTGAATATGATAAAAATGATGAAGGTGAAGCTATACGTGCGGGATTACGAGACCTTTATGTAATTACTGCAAATGATAGGTTTTATGTGATGCATTTAAAGAGTGATATCTTGGTTGATAAATATACTGGGGAAGTGTTCACTCTGATTAAAAATGACCCAATAGTAATTAAGCATTACAATCCATATAGTGAAGATGCATTAAAATTTCAATAAAATATTTTCAATTAAGAGGGAGTAGCCGTGGCTGCTCTTTTTTTGTAACTATATTGTAACGGATTAGTTATGTATGTGGAGTAGAATGATTGTAAGAGGAGGGATGTATAATGAGAAAAAAATATGTGGTGAGTTTACTACTTTTATCGCTAATAGTGATGTTAGGTGGTTGTACAAAACTTGGTGGAACAGACGATGATAAGAAAGATACAGTCCCAATAAATCCCGTATACAGTGCGAGTCTAGATGGTTATTCGTTTACACCTCCAGAAGGAGGACCTGGACTAATTTCTACAAACTATTCTGCCCAAGAGATTATTGATGAAAATTATATAGGACTATTTGTAAACGGTGAATTTGTATTAAACTCTGGGACGAAGATAGTTGCTGACAGGGTAGAGACACCTATTTCTGCATTCGCCAATACCATGGGTATGCCGACCGGTTGGGATAGTAACTCTAGAATCCTTACCATATCAGACGGTGACAATATAATTTATGTTGATGTGGATAAAACGACGGTAGAATTAAACGGAGAATCCATCGAGCTAGGAAAATATCCAGAGATTATAAACGACAAAATTTACGCTACTTCGGAATTTTATACAAAGGTATTTAATGCAAAGGTAAGTTTCTATAATGGAAATGATACAACAGCTACGAAGATGATACCTAGACTAAAGCATGCGATGATAAGCAGATACCCAGAAGATGTGGCTCCACTATCTAAAGAAGTTGCGATGGATTTGGTTAAGAGTAAATTGATAATAGCTTACGAAAAAAGATTTGGAGAATATACTCCCCTTGAAGGCGATAGCAACGTAAGCATCCAAGATCCAAATTATGAAAGTGAAAAACTGAGAGAAGCTATTAGAGATTTGAGAATCACATCTGAAAATGACAGATTTTATATAATACCATTTGTATGGGATTTTTGGGCTGATAAATATACAGGCGAAGTATATACCTTCTACAATGGACTAACGATGGAAATACGTTTATTTAATCCATATACAAAGGGTGCATTAGCTTTTCCTGGATAAAAGTAGTGGCGAGAAAATTTTCTCGCCACTACT
>CAYUJY010000057.1:0-2655 GCA_964445145.1 uncultured Peptoniphilaceae bacterium
TGCTAGTCGAAAAAATGCAAGAAGCTACAACCCTTAAGGTACCGCTAGTTGTAGATGTAAATGTGGGAGATTCATGGTATGAAACTAAATAAGCAATATATTGTAGGTGTAACTGGCGGGATAGCTACAGGAAAAAGCACCGCTGTAAATTTTATTAAACTAAACGGCTACACGGCTATTGAATTTGATAAAATCAACCATGATCTAATGGTGCAGGACCCCATAGTAAAATCTGAGTTAACAGCTTTTTTTGGCAATAGAATTGTTGATAAAGCGGGAAATATAGATCGTAAGAAATTAGGAGCGATTGTATTTAATAACAAAGAAAAGCTAGAAATGCTAAATGGCATTATGCATCCAAAAATTTATAGAAAGTCCATAGAAATCCTTGCTGAACATAGGGACGAAGATATTGTTTTTATGGATATTCCATTGTTGTTTGAAACAAAAGATTTAATTGAATACTTCAAACTAAAGATTAATGAAGTATGGGTGATTTCTTCCAAGGAAGAATTGCAAATAAGTAGGCTAATGATAAGAAATAATATCGATATTAATACTGCAAGAAACTTAACAAAATCCCAAATGAACATCAAGGTAAAAGAAAAGCTAGCTGATGTAGTTATATATAATAACTATGATATAGAAAATCTATATGATGAGTTGAGAATAGAATTGAATAATTTGAAGAGAAGAGTAGCAATGTATGAGAAACAGTAAGTATATAACAGTATATTTAAAAGTATTTTTACTTTTAGTTTTAATGATATTTATAATCGCGAACTTTGTTTATCCGATATATTACAGAAATTCTGTAAAACAGTATTCAACGGAATACGATGTCGACGAATTTTTAATCTATTCAATAATAAAAGCAGAGAGTGGTCATAATAAGGATGCTGTTAGCCCTAAAGGTGCAACTGGTTTAATGCAAATAATGGATTCAACTGCTATTGATGTAATGAATAGGTTGAAAATTGAAGAAGATTTAGATAGATTAACAGATCCTGATTTTAATATAAGAATTGGAACTTATTATGTTAAGTACCTACTCGAACGATATGATGGAAATATTGATAAGGCGATAGCTGCATATAATGCAGGATTATCCAATGCTGATAGATGGCAAGAAGACGCGAACGACGAGGAGTTTCTACAAAATATAGATATAAAAGAAACCAGAGAATATGTTAAAAGAGTAAATCAAAATAATACAGTTTATGAATTTTTATACGGTCAATTGAATCTTGAATTTATAAGTTTGCCAGATTTATTTGCACAAATAAAAGTTTTTGGTACAGATATATTGAGAAGTATTAAGGGTTGGGTGATGACGATTATTGAAAAAAATTAATTTAATATTATTAATATTGGTATTTATGTTGCTTGGTTGCGAAACGGTTCAAGAAGAAAATGAATATACAGAAATAAGAAAGTCTGATTTATCCACTATTTCTCCAAGTGTAGGTGGCAAGATAACAATACCTTTGATAAACTATGAAACGTTAAATCCCTTGTCTCCTGGAAATACATCTACTTATTATTTTACAAAGCTTATATATGATAGCTTGTTTTCCTATAGTGATGATGGAACCTTAGAGTCAAATTTGGTGGAACATTATGTTCTTGCCCCAGACCAAAAAAGCCTAAGTATAACTTTGAAAGACAATATATCTTGGCATGATGGTAAGAAAATGACTACGGAAGATATTATTCATACATTTAATTTGATAAAAGGTTTAGATAGTAAAAACCCTTATTTGAATAATATAAGAAATGCAGCTGGGATAGCAAGCGGCTTTGATATTAATACATCAGTAAGCTTATCTGTTTTCGATGAAAGAAATATAGATATCAGTTTTGATAAACCATATAGAAACTATTTAGATATGTTTACATTTCCAATATTGCCAAGTCATATTGTGACTGGCAAGGTAATAGACTCTACCTTTACGCCTATAGGTACAGGACCCTACGAAATAAATGAAGTCATATCTGGGAAAAGTGTAAATCTAATAAGAAATGAAAGCTACCATGGAAAATTGCCATATATATCAGAAGTCCATGGAAAAATATTTGATAATAGCAATTTGGCTTTTTTAGCTTTTGAAACCGGACAAATAAATATGGTTACCGCTTCAAGCTACGATTGGAGTAAATATATAGATAACTCGCGTATAAGGGTTGAGGAGTTTAACACGAATGAGTTAGAACTCTTATTTATAAATTCCAATAGCTCAATTTTTTCGGGCAATAACGGAAGGGAAATAAAAAAAGCTATTGCTAGGTCTATAAATAAAAAAAGAATCATCGACAGGGTGTATCTAGGGAAAGCAATTGAAACATCTATTCCTTTAAACATAACAAAAATGAAAGAATTTGGATTAAAAAGCGACACGTATTACAACCAAAGTATGGCTAAAGAAATTCTACTAAATGTTGGTTATGCAGATAGGGATGGAGATGGGATGCTAGAGGATGAAAATGGTAGTAAGATAAATATTGAATTAAAAACAAATTTTTCAAATCCACAAAAAAAATTAAGTATGGAGTTTGTAGCGCAAGACCTAAGAGAGGTTGGGATCAACGCAACTATGAATTACAGTACTTGGTGGCATAATTTTAGTATCTCCTGACATAGTAACTACATCGGCT
>CAYUJY010000057.1:2665-4895 GCA_964445145.1 uncultured Peptoniphilaceae bacterium
TACAATAAGTTTACAAGTGATTTAAAATCAGGTAATTATCAAATTGCGTTGGTGAGTATAAACTTGACAGAAAATCCTGATATTGGAAGTATGCTACACTCAAATGCGATTGGAACATCGGTAAATTACTCCTATTATTCGAGTATTGATATGGATAGTACTATAAATAATTTATCTTTAAACGGAACGACAGAGGATATAAGAAATATTTATTTATCAGCTATAGAAGTTTTAGAGAGGGACAATCCAATAATACCATTATATATAAAGAAATCTTCGTTACTAATAGATAACGAAATGCAAGGAGATATTAATCCTTCAACATGGGATTTATACAGATCCTTTAGAAATGTATTTATACTAAAACAATTTCAATAAGTGAAAATTTGTGCTATTATTTAAATTGATTTAGTGGTAATATGATATTAATGTTAAAATGAGAGGTGAAATATTATGATTAGTAATCTTACTTTTTCAGGTGGAACACATGTCAAGGAATATAAGGAATTCAGTGAGCATGCAGCAATAGAAATGCAGATATTGCCAAAATTTGTACATATCCCACTGCTTCAAGGAATAGGCGCTGAATGTACGCCTATTGTGAATGTAGGGGATATTGTTAAGGTTGGGCAAGTTATTGGTACTACCGAAGCTAAGCTTGGAGTCAATGTTCATTCAAGTGTCTATGGAAAAGTTACAGCGATAAGCGATAGATATACTGCAGAAGCTATAAGAGCCAAATGCGTTACTATCGAAGTAATTGATGGGGAAGAAGAGTTTGAGGACTTTGTTCCATCTAATATAATAGAAGGGATAAGCGTGGAGAAAATTGCGTCCATAGCTAAAAACGCTGGAATCGTAGGTATGGGTGGCGCTGGTTTCCCATTTGGTGCAAAGGTATCGGGTGCGTTAAGTGCAGAAATAGATTCTGTTATTGCAAACGGAGCTGAGTGCGAACCATTTTTGACTTGCGACCATAGGGCAATGGTTGAGTTTCCTGAAGATATTATGAAGGGCGTTTCATTGGTTGTAGAGGCATTAAATGCTAATGCTGGGTACATAGCAATTGAAGATAATAAACCTGATGCTATCAAAATTATGGAAGATTTTTCGTCCAACTATGAAAACCTTACAGTGGCTAGTTTAAAAACAAAATTTCCACAAGGTGACTCCACTAGAATTATTGATGCAGTACTTAATAGAAAAGTTCCTGCAGGAGCAAGAAGCGGTGCAGTTAAAGCATTTGTTTCGAACGTAGGCACTTTTAAGGCATGTTATGATGCTATAAGCAAAGGAATTCCACTATATGAAAGAGTTATTTCAGTAACTGGACCAGGGGTTAAAACTCCTAAAAATATTATGGCTAGGGTTGGAACGACTGCTATGGATTTAATCGAGCAATGTGGCGGATTAAACGGCGATGTGGTAGCAATTGTAAGCGGTGGACCTATGTCAGGGCATCAAATATACGATTATGATACTCCAGTAACGAAGACTACAACAGGTTTAGTTGTGTTAACTAGGGAAGTATTTGATTTTGGCGAGGAAATTCCTTGTATTAGATGTAATAGATGCATCGTAGTTTGTCCATCTAAATTAAATCCGAAAGATATTAATGCAGCTATACGTAAGGATAAATTTGAATTGGCGAGAGATATGCACGCCGAAGAATGTATACAATGTGGTAGCTGTAGTTACGTGTGTCCATCTAAAAGACATATTGCTGAGTCTATTAATCTAGGATTGATGGAAATTAAGACTAAATTAAAGTAATTGGAGGGAAAAAATGGAAAAGAATCAAAAAGTAGAAATTAATGAAAAAAATCTACCTAAACTTGATATTTATGCCTATCCTTACATCAAAGATAATGTGACGACAGCAAAACTTATGCTAGATGTAATAATAGCACTAATACCAGCAATTATTGGTAGTGTATATTTTTTTGGAATGAATGCATTGTTCCTAGTGGTGATATCTGTTGTATCTTGTGTAGGATTTGAGTATTTGATGCAGACAGTTATGAAAAAAAGAATTCAAATTGGAGATCTTTCAGCTGTAGTAACAGGTATACTGTTAGCAATGAACATTCCAGCAGGGGCACCACTATGGCTTCCAATTTTTGGAGCATTCTTTGCAATTGTTATTATTAAGGAATCCTTTGGTGGTATTGGATTTAACTTTATAAATCCAGCACTTGGTGCTAGAGCAATGCTTATGTCATCTTGGGGA
>CAYUJY010000057.1:4905-10742 GCA_964445145.1 uncultured Peptoniphilaceae bacterium
GCTCAGAAATGACAGCGTACATTTCCCCTGATTCATTAAGTGGTGCTACTCCGCTACAAGTGATTAAAGCTGGAAACGGTATGCTGCCATCCATAGCTGACATGGCAATGGGAAATATCGGTGGAGTACTTGGTGAAACTTCTGCAATATTATTATTGATTGGTGGGCTATATTTAATAATCAAAAAGGTTATAGATTGGAAAATTCCTGTATTATACATTATAACAACGGGGATATTACTACCACTTTTTGGAGTAAACTTTGAATTAATTCCTTACGAGTTATTGGGGGGTGGATTATTCTTGGGAGCTTTTTTCATGGCTACTGATTATACTACTACACCTGACACTCAATTAGGTGGAATGATTTTTGCGGTAGGTTGCGGATTAATAACGGCCCTAATAAGAGTATTTGGAAGCTATCCTGAAGGAGTATCATATGCAATTTTGATTATGAATGTATTTACTCCTGTTATTGACAAACATATCCAACCTAAAGTATTTGGGGAGGTAAAAAGCAAATGAAAGATTATATAAAACTGGGAATGACTTTATTGCTAATTTGTGCGATTGCTGCTGGTGCTTTGGCTTTTATGAACTCAATGACCGCGCCTGTAATAGCAGAGAATAATAGAATAGCAAGTAATGCTATCTATATAGATATTTATGGTGATGCAGCAGACGACTATATAGAAATAACACCTGAGGAACTTGAATCAATTAAAGCCAATCATCCTGGAGTTGAAAAGGTACTTGTTGCAACAAAGGGTGGCGAGGCTGTTGGATATGTATTCCATGTGACATCAAATGGTTTTGGTGGAGCTATGAGTAACGTAATCATCTTTAATAACGATGGCTCCATAGCTGGATATAGAAATCTAACAAATGCTGAATCTCCTGGATTTGGTAACGTAATTGCAGATGAACCTTTCTATTCTAAATTTGATGGAAAATCCATAGCTTCTGGAGATTTAGTCTTGGGAGCTGGTGGCGGAGCTAACGAAATCGAAGCAATTTCAGGCTCAACCGTGACATCAAGAGCTGTATTATCTGGTTTAAATGAAGCTGTTGCAGTATTTAAAGAAATGTATTTTAATAAATAGGGAGGAAGACATGAAATTAAGTAAAGTATTTATGGATGGAATATTCAAAAATAATCCAATTTTCATTCAGCTTATTGGTCTTTGCTCCGTATTGGCAATAACCACAAGCGCGATAAATAGTATTTCAATGGGTATAGCAGTAACCTTTGTTTTAGTTATGAGTAATGGAGTTGTATCAGCTATAAGAAAGATAACACCTGATAAAATTAGAATACCGATATTTATAGTTGTAATTGCGTCTTTCGTAACGATAGTACAAATGGTACTTGAAGCATATGCACTGCCAATTTACAATGCCCTAGGTATATTCCTTCCGTTAATCGTAGTTAACTGTTGTATACTTGGTAGAGCAGAAGGATTTGCATATAAAAACAAAGTAGTACCTTCAATCGTAGACGGATTTGGAACAGGAATTGGTTACACTCTATCTGTTTTCATGATGGGTGCAGTCAGGGAACTGTTTGGCGCTGGAGAATTATTTGGATTTGAAGTGTTGCCAGCATTTTTTCCTAGAATTGGAGTTTTATTAGCTCCAGCTGGTGCATTTATACTGTTGGCGTTTTACATTGCAGGCTTTAAAATTTTTGTACAAAAGAACATTGCGTAGGAGGGGAAAATGGAAAAAATATTAACAATTTTAATTTCTACAATTCTAGTAGATAACTATGTTTTTGCAAAATTCCTAGGTATATGTCCTTTCCTAGGCGTATCAAGCAAAACTGAAACTGCTACTGGTATGGGTATAGCAGTTACATTTGTAGTAGTTCTAGCTTCAATAATTACATGGGTATTACAAAAATTCGTTTTGGATGCTTTTGGAATTGAATACTTACAAACTATTGTATTTATATTAGTTATTGCATCATTGGTGCAATTTGTAGAAATGGCTATTAAGAAACTTAGCCCTTCACTATATTCGGCAATGGGTGTTTTTCTACCACTAATAACTACAAACTGTATAGTTCTTGGTGTAGCAGTACTTAATATAACTGAAGGATATAATTTAATAGAGACGATATTTAATGGTTTAGGAGCATCTTTAGGATTCTTCTTGGCACTGATATTACTAGCAGCTTTAAGAGAAAAAATGGAACTTGCAATTGTACCAAAAGCTCTTGAAGGTGTACCTTTGGCATTGATAAGTTCTGGGCTGATGGCTATTGCATTCAGTGGTTTTGCCGGTTTGGTATAGGAGGAATTTATGTCACAATTTATATACCCTGTAGTTGCGTTAGGCGCGATTGGGGGATTGTTCGGGGTAATGTTACAATATGCTTCAACAGTGTTTTATGTTGAGGTTGATGATAGGGTGGTTGCGGTATTAGATGCTCTACCAGGAGCAAACTGCGGTGCATGTGGTTTCCCTGGATGCGCAGGTCTTGCAGAAGCAATTGTTGCAGGCTCAGCTCCAGTAAATGCATGTCCTGTAGGTGGACAACCTACAGCTGATAATGTTGCGGAAATAATGGGAGTTAATTCTGCGATTGTAGATAAGAATGTTGCAGTTGTTCTTTGTCAAGGCGACTGTGAAAAAGCTAAAGATAAGTTTGAATACAAAGGTACTAAAGATTGTCGTATTATGAATATCTATTATGAAGGCAATAAGAGCTGTGAATATGGATGTTTAGGCGGCGGGTCATGCTTCGATGTATGTGAATTTGATGCGATAAGAATGATTGATGATATCGCTGTTATAGATAGGGAAAAATGTACTGCATGTAATAAGTGCGTTGAAATCTGTCCAAAACACATTATTGAAATGGTACCTTACAGTGCTGAAACAATTATAAAGTGTATGTCAGAGGATTCTGGTAAAGTTGTAAGACAAAATTGTTCAGTAGGATGTATAGGTTGTAAAATCTGTGTTAAAAATTGCCCAGAAGATACTATAGGCTTTGAAAATAATTTAGCAAAAATAGATTACAGTGGATGTACTAACTGTGGAACTTGTGTAGTTAAATGTCCAACTAAAGCGATTACAGCTGAATATGATGCAGCTGCTGCTGTGGAAAAACAAGCAAATTAATCTAATGGAGAGAATAATCCCTTTCAATGTAAAGGGATTATTTTATTGCCTTTAATTGGTTAAAAAATTATGTTATAATTTTATTATGAGAAAACAAATGAAAATAGGAGATTATATAATTGTAGCTATTATTGTGGCAATAAGTGTAGCTATTTTTATTTATTCAGGAAGTAGAATTAATAAAAATGTAATTTCAAAATCTGCAAGTATACAAATCAATGGTAAGGAAGTTGAGCGGGTAGTTTTTACAAAAGATATTGTAGGGACTACAAAAGTTATCGAGAGTGAATTTGGACGTAATGTTTTGGAGTTTGGCGAAGGGAAAGTAAGAAGTATAGAAGCCGATTGTCCTGACCAGATCGACGTTTTGCAAGGATATATTTCTGAAGTTGGCGAAACAATAGTTTGCTTACCAAATAGAATGGTAGTGGAAATAATCGATAATGTAAATGCGGATGATGTGGATGTGGTGAACTAAATGAACAATACTAGAAAAATTGTATTTCTTGCACTTCTCAGCTCACTAGGGAGCATTATAGGTCTGTTTGAAACATTAATACCTTTACCATTTTTAGCTCCCGGTATGAGATTGGGATTTTCCAATATAGTGGTTTTAGTATCTTTGGTAGTGTTTGGATATAATGAAGGATTGAGTGTAGCCTTATTAAAGAGTTTAATTTTAAAGTTACTTAGTGGTAACGTATCAGGCTTTATATATAGTTTCAGTGGAGCTTTTACTAGTGCACTGGCAATGATTATTGCCCTTACTCTACTTAAGGATAAAATCAGCTTAATCGGCGTTAGCTTAATTGGTTCTTCAGTTCATAACACTACACAAGTTTTAGTATCTTCCCTTATTCTAAAAAATATAATGATATTTTCATATCTTCCGATACTATTACTTATCGGAATTTTTACAGGGATATTTGTAGGTATGAGTTCAATTTATATTAGTAAAAATCTTGGGAATAGAGTGAGTATAAAAAATAAGGGATGGACCAATTGAAAAAAATATTACTTGCATCACAATCTAAACAACGAATTGATATAATTAGGATGTTTATAAAAAGTTTTGAACATATAAGTCCAGATATTGATGAAGCTTTCAATGATAGGTTTGATATAATTACGAATTCCATGAGTATAAGTAAAGCAAAAGCTGAATCCGCAATTGACAAACATAAGGACAACATAATAATTGCATCCGATACGGTTGTGCTTTATCTAAATAAAATACTAGGAAAACCTAAAAATCAAATAGAAGCTAGGGAATTTTTGAAGTTGTTGTCGGGTAATACGCATGAAGTTCTTAGTAGTTTTTGTATAATTGAAACAGGAACCTACAAGAAAGTAGTTGACTATACTCTATCCAAAGTAACTTTCAGCGCAATTAGCGATTCAGAAATTGACTACTATATTAAAAGTGGTGAATGGGTTGAGAGGGCAGGTGCTTATGCAATCCAAGGGTTAGCGTCGTCCTTTGTTTCAAAAATTGAAGGTGATTATATGGGTATTGTAGGGCTACCGATAAATAAGATTGCAAATTATTTACTTGATTATTTTGAGTATAATCTTTTAAAGGAATGTGAAGATGTATAAGATAAAAATGAAAGACTTGCCTTTTGATACGAGACCACAAGAAAAACTCTTGAGGTATGGCGCTGCACAATTGTCCAATGCAGAATTAATTGCTTTGATAATAAGGACAGGGACAAAGGATGAAAATTCAGTATCCGTAGCACAAAAATTAATTAACCTAGGGAACAACGATTATAAACCAAACATTGTGGATATGGAATATATGGGCTTAAAGTTCCTTGCAAATGCTACAATTGAAGAATTAAAAAGTGTAGATGGCATTGGTGATTCCAAAGCAGCTATGATAATGGCAGCTTTAGAGTTAGGTAAACGGATTTCAAAGTATAATGCTAATCTTGAAAAGCTTAATGCTACAGACAAACTTCCGAGAATTGTAATGGAAGATATGCGTCATTTAGAAAAGGAACATTTTAAAATCGCTATATTAAATACAAAAAAAGAATTAAAGTATATTGAAGAAATAACTATTGGTAGTGTTGACAAGACAATAGTTGAGCCTAGGGATGTTTTTTCAACAGCGATAAAACGTGGCGCCCACACTATAATACTTTTTCATAATCATCCTAGTGGTGATCCTAAACCTAGCGTTCAGGATTTAGAGATTACAAAAAATCTTCAAAAAGCTGGCGAATTGTTGAATATTCCTGTAATTGACCATATAATAATTGGTGATGGGGTGTATTTTTCATTTTTAGAAGAGGGAATATTTTAGTTGAATAACTTAAATTATAAGAAGTATAAAGAGCGGCTAATAGTGAGCGCTGTGATAATAATGTTAATGTTTATAATAGGCTTCACAAGTGGAGGAAGAAACTCAGTAACCATAATTGAAAGGGTAGTGGGTGGTTTTTTTACTCCTATTATTAGCGTAGTTAGCAAGGGTGTAAATACTGTAACTGACACAGTTGAAAAAATAATCAACGTTCCCGATATAATCACAGAAAACGACAGATTAAATGCAGAAATGTTAGTGTTGCAGGATGAAAATAGAAAATTAAACGATATTATCGCACGTTCAGATTACTTAAAAAATGAATTTGATCTCCAATCGAAGACCGAATTTAATGTAGTCAAAGCAAATATAGCCGGTAAATCAAATGATCGTAATGA
>CAYUJY010000058.1:0-10566 GCA_964445145.1 uncultured Peptoniphilaceae bacterium
AAAGAGAAAAGCTGGTTGGGATACTCACGGACTGCCTGTTGAAATAGAGGTAGAAAAGAAACTAGGACTAAAAAACAAACAAGACATAGAGAAGTACGGCATTAAGGAATTTAACGAAATGTGTAGAACTTCCGTATTTGAATACGAGAAGGAATGGCGTGAAATGACTGAAAGAATGGCTTATTTAATTGATTTGGATAATCCATACATCACCTTGGAGAACGACTATATAGAAACCGTATGGTGGATATTGGACAAAATGTTCAAGGATGGACTTCTTTATGAAGGTCACAAAATATTGCCATACTGCCCAAGATGTGGTACAGGACTTGCTACACATGAGGTGGCACAGGGCTATGAAGAAATAAAATCAGAAACTGTTTACGTAAAATTCAAACTGAAGGACAAGGATGAGTACTTCCTAGCATGGACAACTACACCTTGGACATTGCCTTCAAATGTGTTATTGACTGTAAATCCAAAAGTAACCTACCAAAAGATAAAGGTAGGCGGAGAAGTGCTTATTTTAGCTAAGGATTTAGTAAATAAAATTGTCGAGGATGAATACGAAGTATTAGAAGAAATTCAAGGTAGTGAGCTTGAACACGTGGAATATGAGCAATTGATGCCATTTTTAGATGTTGATAAAAAAGCTTTCTTCGTAGCATTGGGAGACTATGTAACCACTGAAGATGGTACAGGAGTAGTTCATACAGCGCCTGCTTTTGGTGAGGACGACTACAATACTGGTATGAAATACAATGCGCCTGTGTTAAATCCCGTGAACGACGAAGGTAAATTTACGGGCACACCATGGAAGGATAGCTTCGTTATGGATGCTGACCACGATATCATTCACTGGTTGGCTGATAATAATAAAATGTTTAGAAAACAAAGGGTGCTTCATAATTATCCACACTGTTGGAGATGTAAGACACCACTAATATATTATGCGAAACCATCATGGTATATTCAAGTGACCAAGTTCAAGGACCAAATCGTCGCAAACAATAAGGAAGTAAATTGGTTCCCGGATTATGTTGGCGAAAAGAGATTTGGAAACTGGTTGGAGAATTTAAACGACTGGGCAATTTCCAGAAGTAGATATTGGGGAACGCCACTTCCAGTTTGGAAATGTGATTGCGGACACACCACTAGCGTAGGCTCCATTGCTGAGCTTAGGGAGAGGGCAATCGAGGAAGTCGATGAAAATATCGAATTGCATAGACCTTATGTGGATGATGTTCATCTAAAATGCGATGAATGTGGCGGCGTAATGACCAGGGAAAAGGATGTTATCGACGTTTGGTTTGATAGTGGATCCATGCCTTTTGCACAATGGCATTATCCTTTTGAAAATAAGGAAAACTTCGATGAATTATTCCCTGCAGATTTTATTAACGAAGGTATCGACCAAACAAGAGGTTGGTTCTACAGCTTAATAACCATATCCACCTACTTGACTGGAAAATCATCTTTTAAAAACTGTCTTGTTAACGACTTGATATTAGATAAAGATGGAAAGAAAATGTCAAAAAGTAGAGGAAATACTGTAGACCCTACGGAATTATTTGAAAAATACGGTGCAGACGCATTGAGATGGTATTTACTATATGTTTCAGCTCCATGGATTCCAACTAAGTTCAACGAAGAAGACATTAAGGAAATCCAATCTAAGTTCTTTAGAACCATTAGAAATATTTATAATATCCTAAGTCTGTACGCTGGAACTGACAATCTTGATGTTACTAGCTTTAACGTGCCATATGAAAACAGACCTGAGATTGATAGATGGCTACTTTCTAGATACAATAATTTAGTATCATCAGTAACTAAGGATTTGGATATATTTGAACTGAACAAAGCAGTTCGAAATATTCAAAACTTCTTACTTGAAGATTTTTCAAACTGGTACATTAGAAGAAGCAGAAGAAGATTTTGGAAAACTGAAGCTGACGATGATAAGAAGGCAGTTTATAATACAACATATGAAGTATTGTTGGGAATTGTAAAGTTAATAGCTCCTTTTACACCGTTTATAGCGGAAGAACTCTATAGAAAAATGACTAATAATGTCTCGGTTCATGTGGATTTCTATCCGGAATCAAACTCTGAGTTAATCGATAATGAGTTGGAAGCAAAGATGGAGCTAGTAAGAAACCTAGTTTCATTGGGTAGAGTCTCAAGAGAAAATGCAAAAATAAAGGTAAGACAACCTTTGTCCAATGTGATAATCGATGGTAAACATGAGAATCAAATTGGTGACTTGACTGAACTTATCAAAGAAGAGATAAACGTTAAAGATGTAGTTTATGAAGATGATTTATCCGAATATATGGAATTTTCCCTTAAACCAAACTTTAAAGTTGCAGGTTCCATATTAGGTTCTAAAATAAAAGAATTCTCAGGATATCTAGGTAAAGTTGACTCCAAGGAATTTTTATCAGATTTGGATGAAAAGGGAAGTCTAGAAGTAACACTACAAGGCGAGTCTACTGAGATTATAAAAGATTATGTATTAGTAAATATCAAGGCAAAAGAAGGCTTTGATGTGAGCATGGATAATAATCTATTTGTAATATTAGATACTCATTTAAACGAAGAGCTTATCGAAGAGGGATATGTGCGTGAAGTGATATCTAAGATTCAACAGCTTAGAAAACAAGAAGATTTAGATGTGCTGGACAATATCTATATTTATATAGACTCAGTTTCTGAGATTAAAAATGCATTGGAAAAGAATTTGGAGCATTTAAAATCGGAAGTATTGGCTACAAATGTTGAATTCAAAGAATTCGAAGGTGAAAAATACGATATTAACGGACTTGAAACTGGAATAAAAATTGAAAGGATAAAAGGGGAATAATTTATTCCCCTTTCTCATACGTATATGGAAACAAAAATATTAAAAGGAAAACCGGTGGCTGACAAGGTCAAGGAAGAATTAAAAAACAAACTTTGCTACGTCGATGATAATCATAACAAATTAGCTATTATGAGAATTGGAAGCTCTCCATCGGATTTGTCCTACGAAAAGGGTATTAAAAAAAATGCCGAAGAAGTATGCCTAAAGAGCGAAGTATTTGAGTTTTCTGAAGATGTTTCAGAAGAGGAGTTTATTGCAAAATTAGAGGAACTAAACAAGGATGATGAAGTAACTGGAATATTGATTTTCAGACCCCTTCCAGAAAGATTCAATGCTGACAAGATTTATGCATTGATAGATGAGGAAAAGGACGTAGACACAATCAATCCAATCAACCTTGGAAAAGTATTTAAAGGAAATGGACGTATTCCACCTTGTACCCCGATGGCTGCAATTAAACTGTTGGAATATTACGACATACCTATTAGTGGTAAAAAAATAGCAATTGTGAATCGATCCTATGTAGTAGGGAGACCTTTGGCGCTTATGATGATTGAAAGGGATGCGACGGTTTGTCTATGCCATAGTAAGACCAAGGAAGAAGATTTAATCGATATTTGTAAAGCTGCAGATATTGTAGTCACTGCAACGGGAATTGCAAAAATGTTTGACGATAGATTTTTTAATAAAGATTCTGTAATTATTGATATCGGTATGAGTCTAGATGAAAATGGAAAGATGTCTGGTGATGTGGATTTCGATAAGGTAAATGGAAAAGTAAAGGCTATTACTCCTGTACTAGGGGGCATAGGCGCCATTACAAGTTCCATATTGATATCAAATGCAATAAAGCACATGTAGCAAAAGAGCTGAAAATTACTTCAGCTCTTTTTTTGTAAAAAAAAGCAAGCACGAAAGTGCTCGCTAGTTTAGTTACTGTTGCTACCAGGGTTTGATTCTGGCTTGAATATAAATCCAGGTCCATATGGTCCATAGTAGTATTCATTATAAGATTCTTGCGTATGGATATCACAGTAGGATTTTGGCACCGATGAACCGACGTCGCTTGGTACGTATCCACCATGTTCTGATGCCTTATATGGTTCAGGTCTTACAAAAAATGTTTTTGTAGTAGTAGATGGGCACCATTTTGTTGAAAGTTTACCGCTCACCGTACATATAGTTGCGGATTTATAGGAATCATCAAACTTTGTAGGTTCCGTTCCTTCCTTAAACATTTCGGTTACATTCACACCCATTGATCCAGATAATTTTGTTCCCAACAATCCACTCTTTGAACTGATTGATTTTGTTATTATTCCATCTGGCTCATCAAATGAAGTTACAGGCTCTAATCCTTCGTGGATTTTTTCTCCTACCTCGTGCCAAAATTCGGCAGCAGCTAGGGAACCACTTTTTAGTGTAACCTTTGGCGAGTCATTTCCGACCCACGTACCCATAACATAATATGGAGTAAATCCTACGAACCAAATGTCCGCTTGCTCCTGTGTAGTACCGGTTTTACCTGCTGTCACCATATTGGATAGCTTAGCTGGTTTTGCAGTAAATCCATTAAGAACTGTAGTCCTTAACATATCTTTCATAATAAATGCCGTTTGTGGGTCTACTATTTCCCTTGATACTGTTAGATTATCTACTATAATATTTCCATTCTTATCAAGTATTTTAGAAACCACCTTTGGTTCATTGAAAACTCCGTCATTTGCAATTGCTCCAAATGCAGCAGTAAGCTCTAGGGGAGTGAGTCCCTTGGTCATACCACCTAGCGCCAAAGATGCTAAATTCTCATCGTTTGTTGTTCTATTTTCTGCCGCAGTTACAATAGAGTCGCTTTCAGGGTTTTCGCTGTTAATTATTCCAAGTTTTTCCAAATATTCCATGGAAGTGCTGATTCCAATTTGTTCTAGGACATTTACAGTTCCTGCATTTGATGACATATTCAGCGCTTGTCTATAGGTTTGTAACCCCTTATAGCCTGCATAAGCATTTCTAGGCCATGGCTTACCATTTACGGTAATAGGCACATCATCAGATATTGACCCTGCAGTTTTACCACTTGCTAGAGCAGGTAGGTAAACTGAAATAGGTTTAATTGCTGACCCTGGCTGTCTTTGGGATGATGTAGCTCTGTTTAGAATTCTAGTTCCTTCTACATCTCTACCACCAACTAGAGCTTTTACTTCGCCAGTTTTATAATCTATAATTACAGTAGCTGACTGCGGTTGAACTATACCATTTTTTTGGAATGTATAGAATCTTTCAGAAATCGTCAACGATCCAGACTCAGGATTGATTGAATACAGTCCTGGGTTTTCATCTAAAAAAACCTTAAGTATCTTTATACCGCCATCATCTGTGATAGTATATTGTGTACTCGGTACTACAATCGGACTTATCTTATGGGTAACTAGATTGTTTTCTCCGTTTATCGTATAGACATCTGCTACATCTATAGTGTCCGTATAGGCGCTAAATATTTTGCTTTTTAGCACCAATCCATCATCCAACAGTTCATAGGATGTTTTTGGTATGACGATGTTGTGGTTTTCATCCAGTAAATTACCATATTTGTAATACACGATATTTCCATTTGCATCGATTATGTTTTCAGCTCTGTCCCTGCTCCAGTCGAGAAGGAAAGGCGCTCGAATCTTGCTAGGATCTCCAACCATTATTTCCGTGAAATTATCATACATATATTCTAGGTTTTTTTGCAATCCTACATCTACCGTAGAATAAATCCTCAAACCATCATTGAATACTTTCTTTTGTGCATCTTCATAGCTAATGCCATAATGCTTAGATAATAATTTTGTAGCTTCTGTTTGTGCATAGTCTACAAAGTATGAGCTCATACTGTGGTAAACCTTTTGACCTGGATTTAAGGCTGCTTTAATATCTTCGCCTATGGCTTCTTGATATTGTGCTTCAGTAATTTTTTCCAGTTTTTTCATTTGGTTTAGAACTATATGTTGTCTTTCAATGGAAGCAGGGTTGTAAATCAAATACATGTTTTGACCTAGAATTTCCGTCTGACCAACTAAATCCATGGTTTCTGGGTTGTAGTCACTTGGTTCTATTCTCATGTAAGGTTGATAATTAGTAGTAGACTTTACGATGCCTGCAAATACTGCTGCCTCTGCAATGGTTAAGTCTTCAACGTTTTTTGAGAAATAAGTTTGTGCAGCTTCCTGTACACCATATGCACCTTGACCTAAGTATATTTTGTTTAGGTAAGCTTCCAAAATTTGGTCTTTACTTAAAGTTTCCTCAACCTGTAGGGAAAGGTAAGCTTCTGTCAGCTTTCTAACCAAAGATTTGTCATTGGTTAAGTACATGTTTCTAACCAACTGTTGAGTTATTGTACTTGCACCTCTGCTGGATCCCGTAGTTAAGTTATCCCTAAGGGATGCTGCTATACCTATTATATCTACACCTGGGTGGGTGTTGAACCGTTCGTCCTCTATGGATATAAAGGCATCCTTTAAGTATTGTGGCATTTTATCGAGCGTTACAACTGTTCTATACTCAGTAGTTTGAACCTTTTCCAATAATTCACCTTGTGAATCGTAAATTGTAGAGGTTTGATTTAGTGACGATATCATGGTTGTTGGATCTATCTCAGGGGTATCCTTAAGTACGGCTGCTACCATACCACCCACTACCATACCACCAACGACTGTAACTATTAAAACTACGAGGAGTATAATCTTTATAACTCTCAGTATAATATCTATTGAAAAGCTTGCACCTGAGTTTTTGTTATTAGACACAAAATTCCTCCTATATAAAATAATGTTATTATTATACCACATTATGCAAGGCTTTTAAATGTTTTCATCTGAGTAAAAGATGATAAAAGTGTGAAGATACAATGGTTAGAGGTCGAATGTTACAAAATTATGAAATTTTAAAAATTTACTATATATGGTATAATAACTTAATTGAGGTGTTTTTATGGAAAATTCTAGTACTATGTCTGAAAGAGTATTATTGGTTGGACTTGATTTTAAAAGAAATGACGAAGATGTAGAAGCATCGATGAAGGAATTGGCAGAGCTTGCTCAAGCGGCTGGCGCTAATGTCATCAGTTCAATGGTGCAACAAAAAGATAGGGAAGACCCAGCAACATATGTGGGCAGTGGAAAAGCTGAAGAGATTTATGCCTATTGTGAAGAGTTGGATATTGACGCTGTTATTTTTAATGATGAATTGTCTGGGTCCCAAACGAGAAATTTAGAAGCTGTAATAAATCGAAAAGTAATCGATCGAACAAATCTCATATTGGATATATTTGCACAAAGGGCAACTACCAATGAAGGTAAGTTGCAAGTTAAGCTTGCTCAATTAAAGTATAGACTACCTAGACTCGTGGGGCATAGTGACTATTTGTCCAGAACTGGTGGAGGTATTGGAACTAGAGGGCCAGGGGAACAAAAGCTAGAGACGGATAGAAGACATATCGAAAGAGAAATAAAAAATATAGAAGATAAACTAAAGTTAGTCGAGAAGAATCGTACCATACTTAGGGCTCGGAGAGAAAATAAAAATATACCAATTGTAGCATTAACTGGGTATACGAACTCTGGAAAGTCTACCTTGATGAACTCGCTGATAAAAAGTGCTGGCGAGGAAGAGGAAAGGGAAGTATTTGTAAAGGATATGCTATTTGCCACCCTAGGTACATCCTTGAGAAGGGCTAGGTTCAACAATGGAAGTGAATTTTTACTAATAGATACTGTAGGGTTTGTATCTAAACTTCCAACTAGACTAATTGAAGCATTTAAATCTACATTGGAAGAGATTATATTCGCTGACGTAATCGTACATGTTGTGGATATTTCAAATGAGGAAGTGGAGCTACAAATAAACACCACGAACACTCTGATGAAGGACCTCGGTGTAATTAACAAGGCGATGATTTATGCATTTAACAAAATAGATAGAATTAATATCGATGATATAGAATATAACTATACTAAGTATGAACCGAATATATTCATTTCTGCGCTTAATGGCACAAATTTACCGGAACTTCTAGATTTAATATATGAAAATTTACCATTTAGATACCATTCTGTCAGGATGCTTTTTGGGTTTAACGAACAATCTGAATTAAATTATTTTATTGAAAAATATAATATAAAGAGCGTTGAATACAAAGAAAATGGTGCTGAAATATCAGCAGACATCGATGAAAAGGATTATAAAAAATATAACAGTAATGTGATTGGTGAGGTTAATGTATAGAACTATTGGCCATGAAGGTGTAGATGAGATTATAATAAAAAAATCTAGATTTATTGGCTATGCAACTCCTGTGGAATCAGAAGAAGAAGCATTGGATTTTATTAACGAAATAAAAACTAAATACTATGATGCGACCCATAATTGCTCTGCCTATATTATCGGTGAAAAAATGTTGATTCAAAGATACTCCGATGATGGTGAACCATCTGGGACCGCAGGGATACCAATATTGGAAGTATTGAAAAAAGAAAATCTAACTAATGTTGTAGTTGTGGTAACAAGATATTTTGGCGGAGTTCTACTTGGAGCTGGGGGACTGATACGTGCCTACTCCAAGGGAGCAAAAATAGCTATCAACAGCGGTGAGATTGTCCTTATGAAAGAACACGATGAGGTCTATATTTCATACGATTACACGTTCCAAGGGAAAATATTAAATGCACTGGGTAATTTTGAAATTGAAATTACTGATACTATTTATGACGACAAAGTAAATTCAAGTCTTATAATAATTACTGAAAAAACTCAAAGTGTAATTGATAAATTAATTGACATAACTGGCTCAAACATTATAATCAATAATCGAGGGCAAATTTTGTTGCCCATAAAAGATGGAGAAATGAATTTAGATGAATGATGTAAAAATTGTTTTAGATGAACTTGTGGCATGGATGCGAAAAATTGTAATTGATGCAGGTTCTAAAGGTTTAGTATTTGGATTGAGTGGCGGAATTGATTCTGCTGTTATTGCAGGAATTTCAAAACTCGCATTTCCAGAAAACTCCCTAGGCATAATAATGCCCGCCCACAGTGATCCCAAGGATGAAGCTGATGCTCTACTTGTTGCACGGCATACGGGAATTGAAACTACCAAAGTGGACTTAACAGAAGTGTATGATACACTTCTTGAGAAGTCCTTCGACTCGGCTAACAATATGGCAAAAAGCAATATTAAACCACGGCTGAGGATGACGACCCTATACTATTATGCCCAGGATAGAGGGTATTTAGTTTGCGGAAGTTCAAATAAATCAGAATATCATATAGGATATTTTACAAAGTTTGGCGATAATGCAGCAGATTTATTTCCATTAATAAATTTTACTAAAGATGAGGTATATGAACTTGCTAAAGTCTTAGACCTCCCACAGAGTATAATTGACAAAAAACCGAGTGCAGGGTTATGGGAAGGTCAAACTGACGAAGGTGAAATGGGATTTGGATATGATTTGTTAAACGCAAAAATAAAAGGCGAAAAAATCGACGAATCCACATCACAGAGAATTGAAAAAATGCACAAAATTAGTGAACACAAGAGAAGATTACCGAGTATGTTCACTTACAATAAATAGGAGGAAGTATGGCAGGACATTCTAAATGGCATAATATTAAAAATAAAAAAGGTAAAGAGGATGCCAAAAGAGCAAAGATTTTCACAAAAATAGGCAGATATATAATGGTGGCAGTTAGAGAAGGCGGGCCAGATCCACAATTCAACCAATCCTTAAAGAGTGCCATAGATAAGGCTAAGGCAGAAAACATGCCTAATGACAACATCGAAAGAGCAATTAAAAGAGCTAGTGGAGAGCTTGGCAATGCAGTATTTGAAGAAATTATGTACGAAGGCTATGGACCTTCTGGTGTAGCAGTAATGGTAACATGTTTAACCGATAACCGTAACAGAACTGCTCCCGATGTAAGACATGCCTTTGATAAATACGGTGGAAATCTGGGAACTGATGGTTGCGTATCATTTATGTTCGATAAATTAGGAAAAATTATCATAGAAAAAAATAATGGGATTGATTCGGATGAGCTTTCCTTGACTGCTATTGAATTTGGTGCTGATGATATCGAAGAGTTAGACGATGCCTTCGAAATAACAGTATCACCAGAAAATTTCTTAAGCGTGCGAGATGGCTTAGAGGAATCAGGATATAGATTTGCAATGAGCGAGTTGACATATGTACCACAAAATTATACCGAACTCACTTCTGAAGACGATATAAAAAATATGCAAAAGCTAATTGACATGCTTGAAGAAAATGACGATGTTCAAGATGTGTATCACAATTGGGATGACGAGTCAGTAGAGGATTCCCAATGAACCCTGTAGCATTTACTATCTTTGGCTTAGAGGTCAGATGGTACGGAATATTAATAGCAACGGGGGTTCTGGTGGGCATACAAGTTGCAATGTCACAAGTAGATGGTACGAGGAAGCTTACCAAAGATAACTTTCTAGACTTTATGTTGATTATGTTACCAATTGGAGTTTTGTTCACAAGATTATATTATGTTTTGTTCCATAATTTCGAGTATTATATGGCAAATCCTGCTGAAATATTAAATACAAGGCAAGGCGGACTTGCAATACACGGTGGAATTATTGGTGGAGTGTTAGTAGGGTTAATATACTCCAAGATAAA
>CAYUJY010000059.1:0-8525 GCA_964445145.1 uncultured Peptoniphilaceae bacterium
TATTGGATCTACGACAAAACAATTTAAAACAGTGTCGTATCTTTTAAATAGAAAAGATGTAACAGAAGTTGTAATAGCAACTGATGCTGGTCGTGAAGGTGAATTGGTAGCTAGATGGATTATTGAAGTTGCAAATGTAAAAAAACCTATGAAAAGACTTTGGATTTCATCGGTGACAGACAAAGCAATTAAGGAAGGATTTGCAAACTTGAGGCCCGCAACAGAATATGAAAATCTATACTATTCTGCCCAAGCCCGCGCCGAAGCGGACTGGATCGTGGGAATAAATGCAACCAGAGCTTTAACCCTAAGGCACAATGCCCAGCTTTCTTGTGGTAGAGTTCAAACTCCAACCCTTGCCATAGTAAATCAGAGGGAGGAAGAAATTAAATCCTTCGTGAAAACCCCTTTTTATAACGTGGAATTAAGGGCTGGTGGGATAAACTTTACCTACCAAGAAAACAATCAGTTTAGAATTCACGATAAAGCAAAAGCTGATGCGACATTGAAAAGAGCTACAGGTCAGTTGGAAATCTCTGAGATAAAATCAGTAGATAAAAAGACCTTTTCACCACAGCTATATGATTTAACGACCCTTCAAGCTGATTGCAACAAATTGTTTGGATTTTCTGCAAAAGAGACTCTAGATGCGATGCAAAACCTTTACGAACGTCATAAAGTGCTAACCTACCCTAGAACGGATAGTAGATATTTATCTGACGATATTCTAGCAACCATTCCAGAAAGATTAACAGGAATGGCAGTGGGACAATACAGGGATTTAGCAAGGGAAGTATTAAAAACAAAGATTACAGGAAATAAAAACTTCGTAGACAACAGCAAAGTTTCAGATCACCATGCTATAATTCCCACAGAGGAACCATTGAAGTTGATTGCTTTATCTGAAAGGGAAAAGAAGGTATATGACCTAGTTGCAAGGAGATTTTTGGCAGTATTGATGCCTCCGTTTGAATATAAACAAACCACAATGACGGGTCTAGTCGGAGAGGATAAGTACATTGCCAAGGGAAAAATCACGACTAATCTCGGCTTTAAAAGAGTTGAAATGGATGAAGATGAGCTAGACGAAGATGACATAAAAGATCAAAGTCTGCCAGAACTTAAAAAGGGTGACAAACTGAGAATAGAAAACGTAAAGTTAAACACTGGCTACACTTCACCGCCAAGCTATTTTACGGAAGGTACACTACTCAAAGCAATGGAAAACCCTTCTGCATATGTTGAAGGAAATCTAAAGAAGGTGTTGAAAGAAACTGGTGGAATTGGAACAGTTGCCACTAGGGCGGACATAATTGATAAACTATTCAAAACCTTCCTATTAGAAAAAACAGGAAAAAATGTCATGATAACGTCAAAGGGACGTCAGTTATTGGAGCTCGTACCAGAAAAAATGAAATCACCTGAACTTACTGGAGAATGGGAACTTAAACTGGACAAGATTGCGAAGGGGCAATTAAAGAGCAATAAGTTTCTAGAGGAGATAAAGGAATTTTCGAAGGATAATATTAAAGAGATAAAGACCGGAGAAAAGATTTATCGCCACGACAATGTGACGAAATCCAAATGCCCAGATTGTGGTAAATTTTTGTTGGAAGTATCAGGTAGAAACTCAAAAATGCTAGTTTGCCAAGACAGGGAATGCGGTTATAGAAAAACCCTATCAGTAACATCCAACGCCAGATGCCCTAACTGCAAAAAGAAAATGGAGCTAGTGGGAGAAGGCGACGACAGGAGTTTCTTCTGTTCCTGTGGATATAGAGAAAAACTTTCGACCTTCAACGAGAGAAAGAAAAAAGAAGGAAACCAAATGTCCAAGAGGGAAGTAAGCAGCTACCTAAAAGGACAAAAGGAAGAAGGATTAAACAATTCTTTGATGGATCAATTAAAGGGATTGAAATTTGATAAGTAATAGCTAAAACAACAAATGTAGGGTGGATTTTCCGAAATCCACCGAAAAGCTGATGGGCAAATACCTATATAATTTTAGGTATGTTTAACGGCAATCTTTCCCAAACTTTAACTTTCCGTTAAACGTATTCAGTAAATAGCTGTTTTATCACTAAAAAACTGCCTTCCATCAGGAAAGCAGTTTTATATTATTTCAATTCATCAACCATCTGGTAAATAAAATCGTGTACATTTGTTACTAGGGTTTTTACTTCTAGGGTTCCTCTGTCTGTAAGCTTGTTTACTGAAAATTCTTGTAAATCTACGGAATATATATAGACAGGTCGGACTTTGTTATTAAATATATTATATGATGGTGTCATATTGCCAGATGCTATTGTGAACAGTACCGTAGAAAGACAAATTAGCATGGTTGCCTTTCTCGTGTGGTATCTCATGGCATCTTGGGCTTCATATACGTTGTTGTAGGTTTCCGGCAGGGAATATCTATCCCGTATGGAGCCGGCAATTACACAAGGGATATTGTTATCCACCAAGGTTTTCATTATACCTTCACGAACTATTTTTTTCTTTACGGCATTTTTTATACCGCCTGCTTCTTTTATTTTAGAAATAGTGATGTAGTCCTGTAGCGTCTCGTTATAAATATCAGACGCTCTGTATTGTAACATTGGATCATCAGACTTTAAACTCTTCATTAGGTCTATTGTTGCCATTGTGTTTCCAGTTAGGACAGCATTTACATATCCAGATTTTATCAGCTTGGAGAAATTCGACCTAGTTTTGTCATCCATCGATATGCTAGGACCAACTACCCACACTATGTGACCTTTATTTGCGCGCTCGTATTTCATGATTTGTGCTAGTTCATCGTAATCCTTAGAAAATGCAGTTTCACGGGTTCTACCACTTCTAAATTGAAAAATGTCAGATGATGCATTTACGGAATCGAATCCATCGGCATAGAGATAAATTCCTTCGCTTCCGTCTTCTGTTCTGCCAATAAATACCTTATCGCCTACTGTTAAGTTTCTAAATTCCAACACTTCAACGTAGCCGTCACGCAGTACAGCTACTGTATCCATACGGCTTTCCGCCACATCTAGCCATTTTCCTTCTACTTTAAAGTACTCAGGGTAAATACTCATGGCATGATAATTATCAGGTGCGACACCGTCTACTTCCACCTCTACATATTTTGCGTTAGGAGCATTTTTAAGTGCGTCACTATTGAAATCTGGTTCTTTATACTTTTGTGGTTTAAACATTTAATCGCCCCCTCACTTAATCAAATTTTTCTTTAAAATATAGGAGAAATCTTGAACATTAGTCAAGAATGACTCCACACCAAAATCATCTCTCGCCCTTGAAACTGAGGAAACTGCATAATCTGTAATATCTATTGAAAAAATATATACGGGGCGTAGTCTGTCACCTTCCAATTTATATGAAGAGAGCATGGACGCTGCAGAAACAGAATGGAGTTGTGTAGCTAAAGTTATAACCAAGGTAGCCTTTTTCAATTCCTTTTCCATGGCGTAGATACTGTCATTTACATTTGCATGTACAGATGGTAGTGGACCATCGTCCCTGATGGAGCCTGCTAAAACATATGGCATTCTCATCTCCACCGCTTTTTTCATAAGGCCATCTTCTACTTCTCCTGATTTTACAAACGATTCGATACTTCCCAGTCGCCTTGCCTCGTTTATCGTATCGAGATGATTGTAGTGTCCATTGGGTAGGGATTCTTGTGTATAAATGTTTTGACCCAGTGCCGTCTCTAAATATCCGCCCTCTAAATCGTGGGTAGCCATGGCATTTCCTGCTAATATAGAGTCAATATAGCTGTTTTCCATAAGCTCGCTAAGTGCCACCCTCGTATCGTAATCAAATACAACCGCTGGTCCAAGCACCCAAACTATATATCCGTACTTGCTATTTTTTTCATGCTGTAAAAGCGCATAGAGCTTTTCATATTTATCTGAACCAGATTTATCGTAGGGTAGTAATTTAAAGTCAGGATTCATGTCATCAAAAGGTTTTTCGTTTACGTACACTCCTTCAGAACCATCTATCGTTCTAGCACAAACTATTCTGTCGCCTTCTAGGACCATATTAGGTTCTATAGCTTCCACATCTCTTCCCCTCACAACAAAAACCGTATATGGTATGTTGTCCCTTATTAATGTCCATTCCCCATCAATTTTTAAATATTCTGGATAGATGGTAGATAGATGGAATCCATTTGGCAATACTCCATCGATTTCCACCATCTTCAACTCCACGTCGGGAGCGTTTATTAACATTTCACTATTCCAATTAGGTTCATTATATTCTGGTAATTTAAAATTCATGACACCACCTCTTGCAAGATATTCTAACAGAAAATTGTTAGCTATTCAATTGACTATTATTGAGGCTAAATTTATTTAATGATATAATCTTTAAAGGAGGAAATTATGTTTGAATATAATATGAGAATTCCATATTTTTCTGTGAATCATAACTTTTATTTAAGAATTGGAAATCTTTTTGCATTTATGATGGAGGCGGGAAGCCTTCACAGCGATTCACGTGGATTTACAAATGACGTTATGGTCGAGCTTGGGTACACTTGGATGTTGTATCGTCTAAAATTTAAAATAAACAAACTACCTAAAGCAGGAGATATTGTAACACTACAAACCCGTTCTACTGGCTGGGATAAGTTGCGCGCTTATAGGGACACTGATATGATATCTGAAAGCGGAGAAATACTGGTGCAATCTACGACTGTATGGACGGTTATTGACATAGAAAAGATGAAGGCAGTAATGATTCCAGACGAAATAAAAACCTACTACGATTCAGAGGGTGAGAGGAATTTTTCAAAGTATGAAAATTTTTCAAAAAAAGAACTTGATAGAGTTGGAGATGAAATAAAAATCTATAAATCAGACATAGATTACAATAAGCATGTCAATGCGGGCGTCTATGTTAGATGGATGTCTGATGCCATACATCTACCTGATGAAAACCTAAAAGAAATGGAAGTTTATTATGGCAGCCAAGTATATTTTGGACAAAATGTAATTTCAAAAATAAAAAAAGTCGATGAATACTACTATCACCAAATACTGGGGGACGGAAAACCTTCGGTATTTGCAAAGAGCCTTTGGGAGGAATAGCATGAAAATAATGATGGGGGCAAAAAAGAAAATAGCGCTGATTGCCCATGACAATATGAAAGAAGAAATGATACAGTGGGCCAGGGAAAATAAGGAAGCTTTAGAAAACCATGAGCTTTGTGGCACAGGTACTACTGCTGGATTGTTAAGGCACAGGGTGGGCCTAGATATTTACCAATTCAAATCTGGACCCTTCGGAGGAGATTTGCAAATTGGTGCAAAAATTTCCGAAGGTGAGCTGGATATGGTAATTTTCTTCTACGATCCCCTCATGGCACAGCCACATGACCCAGATATTAAGGCGCTCCTCAGGGTTGCGGCGCTTTATGATATCCCAATTGCTATAAACAGATCCACAGCTTGCTTTTTGATTACTTCCAAATTTATGCATACAGAATTTGAAAAAAATGCCTTGGATATGGACGAATTAAAAAGAAAACGTCGTGAGGAATTCGCTGATTTAAGATAAATTGTAATAGATACTTAAAATATTTTATTTATATTTTAAAATAGCTTGCATTTACCTATATTCGGTGTTATTATAATAAAGACTTTAATTCTAGGTAACATGGTAGTAAATTTCTTCGCGCAAGTATGTAACGAGATTTTATGATGTGTGTTTTATTGAATTAGAGAAATAAAATTTCGGAGGTACTATGATGAACGGTACAGTTAAATGGTTCAACGCAGAAAAAGGTTACGGATTTGTTACTACAGAAGATGGAGAAGATGTGTTTGCACACTTCACACAAATTCAAAAGGACGGCTTCAGAACTCTAGAAGAGGGACAAGCAGTTTCATTTGACATTGTTGATGGTCAAAAAGGCAAGCAAGCAGAAAATATAGTAGTACTATAATTTGTAAAAATTTTTAAACCTCTTATATAAGAGGTTTTTTAATTATTAGGAGGATAACATGTCTAAAGTTGTAGCAAGAGTTGAAGGTAAGGAAATAACTGAACAAGACGTTATGAAGTTCCTTGAAGAAATAGGACCACAAGTAGCGATGCAATTCCAATCACCTGATGGTATGCAACAAATCATTGGTGAAATGATAAATCAAGAATTACTTCTACTAGATGCAAAAGAAAATAAAATTGACGAAGAAGAAGAATTCGTAAAGGTATTGGAAACTACAAAGGAAAACCTATTAAAAGGTTATGCATTTTCTAAAGTGATTAGAGATGAAACTATCTCTACGGAAGAAGCAGAAAGCTACTTTGAAACATTTAAAAATGATTTCGCAAAGGAAACTGTAAATGCGAGCCATATCTTGGTTGAAACTGAAGAAATCGCTAAAGAAGTGATGGATAAATTAGCTGAAGGTGAGGATTTCAAAGAATTGGCTATGGAATATTCCAGCTGCCCATCTAAGGACCAAGGCGGAGAATTGGGAGAATTCCCGAGGGGAGCTATGGTTCCTGAATTCGAAGATGCTGCATTTTCAATGAACGTTGGAGAAATTTCTGAACCAGTTCAAACTCAATTTGGATACCATATAATAAAACTAAACGCTAAAAATGCTCCAGAAGATACAAAGTTTGAAGATGTTGCGGCAGAAGTTAGGTCTGAAGCTATGAGAATAAAGCAACAAAACACATATAAAAATAAAATTGAAGAATTGAAATCTAAATACAAGACAGAAATTCTATAAATACAAAATCGGCTAGTTTTAACAAACATAGTCGATTTTTTTATTTAAATTTTCGTATTGTTGCTGAGAATTAGTTATGATAAATTTTCATGCATAGGGAGGTAATTTTATGATAAAACCATTTGAAAAAAGTATAAAAACCAAGTTATTGCAATGATATTATACATACAAAACTACGATAACAAAGTAGATTTATCTTTAGAGGAGCAACCAGATATGAATAATAAAGAAGATTATTATCAAAATTCTGGTGGTGAGTTTTTCATAGCTATAAATGATAATGATGATGTAGTAGGAACTATTGGACTAATGAACAAGGGAACAGAATGCGAAATTCTTAAAAAGTTTTTTGTCCTATCTGAATATCGTGGTAGAGAATTGGGGATTTCTACCAAATTATTTGATAATCTAGTTAATAAGGCAAAGGAATTGGGAATGACCATGATTGTATTAGATTCCCCATCTAATTGTCATAGAGCATATGGATTCTATGAAAAACATGGATTTAAAATGATTTCAAAAGAAGAACTTCCAGTACAATATGAGTATCCAGAAAGGGATTCAAATCTATTTCTCTTAAAATTTTAGCAATGATTAGCAAACCTGCAAGTACAGCTTAGGCTGTGCTTTTTTGTATAATTGTTCATTTTCATTCATTGTGCTAAAATAAATCTAAAAAGGAGACGAATATGAAAACAGTTGAAGAAAGATTTTTAGAATATGTAAAGATAGATACCAAATCAGACCCAAAAAGCAGTACACAACCTAGTTCTGAAATTCAATTTGATTTAGGTAGAATTTTGGAAGCAGAAATGAAAGAATTGGGACTATCCAATGTGGAGCTAGACGATAAATGTAACCTATATGGATTCCTACCATCAAACAGTGATAAAGACATTCCCAAGGTTGGATTCTTGGCGCATATGGATACGTCATTTGACTTTAGTGGGAAGGACGTAAATCCTAGAATAATCGAAAACTATGATGGTAAAGATATTCAATTAAATAAAGATGTAATTTTATCCCCGACTGTGTTTCCAGAACTACTCGATCATGTGGGATTAGATATAATTGTTACTGATGGAAATACACTTTTAGGTGCAGATGACAAAGCGGGTATTGCAGAAATACTAACAGCAATTGAATATTTAATCACGCATCCAGAAATTGAACATGGCGATATCTATGTTGCTTTCACACCAGACGAAGAAATTGGCAAGGGTGTAGACACCTTCAATTTAGAAAAATTTAAGCCTGACTTTGCTTATACAATAGACGGCGGACGCTGTGGTGAAATACAATTTGAAAACTTCAACGCTGCATCCGGTCATGTAACTATAAAGGGTTCCAACGTGCATCCAGGCGCATCAAAAAACAAGATGACAAATTCCATAGCAATTGCAATGGAACTAGATTCACTTCTACCAATTCAAATGAGACCCCAATATACCGAACGATATGAAGGCTTTTTCCACTTAAACGAAATAAAGGGTAATGTTGAAGAAACTACCATGAACTATATAATTAGGGACCATGATAGGGAAAAGTTTGAGGAAAAGAAAAATCTGTTACAAGCCGCAGCTGACTATTTAAATAAAAAATATCCAAATACTGTATTTGTCGAAATAAAGGATTCCTATTATAACATGAGAGAAGTGGTTGAGCCAAAAATGGAAATCATAGACCTTGTAGTAGAGGCTATGGGCGAGCTTGATATAGTTCCTATAATTGAACCGATACGTGGTGGCACGGATGGCGCAAGACTATCATTTA
>CAYUJY010000059.1:8535-10476 GCA_964445145.1 uncultured Peptoniphilaceae bacterium
CAAACATATTCACTGGTGGAATGAATGCCCACGGAAAATTTGAGTATGTGGCTATTCAAAGTATGGAAAAGGCGACGGAATTAATAATAAAAATAGTAGAAAACTTAGCAAAATAATATCTGAACGAAGGAGGGCGTAATATGAAAAATGTGGCAAAGGAAAAGTTGTTACGGGGTGAAGTAGTTCTTGGAATTTTTGGAAATATTCCAAGCCCTGAAATTACAAAAATAATTGGAAAATCAGGACTTGATTTTGTTGTAATTGACTACGAGCATGGAGGAATGAACATTGAAACCCTCGGCCGACAAATAGACTGTATGGACTCGGATTCATGTGCACCCCTCGCTAGAGTTCCAGATTTGGATGAAGGTGAAGTAAAGAAAATATTGGACGCTGGAGCCTTTGGAGTAATGTTTCCCAAGATCAATACGAAGGAAGAAGCGGAAAAAGCCATCTCAATGATGCACTACCCACCAAGGGGCATACGTGGATTCGGCGCAGGTAGAGCAAGTCTATACGCGATTGAAACCGTAGAATACATGAAGTTTGTAGAGGAAGGAATGCTCACCCTGCTTCAAATCGAAACGAAGGAAGGCATTGATAATATTGAAGAAATATTCTCTGTGGATGGATTTGAAGTAGCATTTCTAGGTCCCTATGACTTGTCCTTTTCTTACGGTGCAGGCGGAAATACCCACAGCATAGAGGTATTAGATGCCATCGATATATTTTTAGACGCCTGTGACAGACATGGCATTATTCCAGGAATCATGTCTAACTACAAGGAAATGAATAAACACATAGAAATGGGCTTTAAGTTTGTTATTGTTGGCTTCGACGCAGGAATGTTATACGGTGCGATTAGGGATTATATAAAAAAGGCGGATGTTTAATCAAATAATAATATCTAGATTATTAAAAAGCAGCTAAATCAGATTTCTGATATAGCTGCTGCATTTTACAACAATTGTTTTGCACTCAATACTTTTACTTCCAAAAGTCTTTTCATAAAAGAAAATTCATTTTTCATCATATCAAACTCTGCTCCAGAATCTTTAACAATTCCTGTGCCTTTGATTTCAAATCCTGTACCTTGATATCCATTAAAGCCTTCTACTTCTCTAGACCCCAGCATAATAATCAGTTTTTCTTGTAATGCTAGGTTTTCTTGTGCAGTTTTCATGCCTGCCACAGGAATTAGAAGCCTATCATCTTCTGTTGTCTTAACATAAGAATTCCAAGTACACACTGCATTTGGCTCTGGGGATGCGCCCCATGTAACTATCGTTACAACACCTTCTTTTTCTAAAACTTCCAATAATTTTCCATCTAACATATTTATCACCTCGATGAAAATTATACCCATTTTATACAAAACTGTTAAGATTTAATTAGAAATTTAAATATTAATATTGTATTAACCTAAAGTACATTGAATGTATTATTGTTAACTGATACTATATTATTAACAAATATACATATAAGGAATGGTATCAATGATTATAGACAAAACCTCAGACAAGCAATTATATTTACAACTTTATGATTACATAAAAGGGGAAATTGCATCAGGTAATTACAAAAGCGGAAACAAGCTTCCATCTAAACGCAAAATTTCAGAAAATTTAGGGATAAGTATAAATACAATCAATACAGCTCTTTTTCTCTTGGAGGAGGAAGGATATATAAAAGCTAAGGAACGTGTAGGTTACTTTATTGAGGAGATTAGTGATTTATATGTTAACGAAGATAAAATTCATGATAGCTTAAACGTTAATAAAGATGAGACAGAAATTTTATACAATTTTTCTCCAAATGCAATTTCCTACGATGATTTTCCATATTACACATTTTCAAAATTATTTAAAGACACTATCCAAGAAGAGGACGAAAATTTATTAAAAAATCTTTGGCCCGCTTTAGCGAAGTCTGGGTGCCGGA
>CAYUJY010000060.1:0-10442 GCA_964445145.1 uncultured Peptoniphilaceae bacterium
ATTTTGTAAGTTTAGCAGTTTCTATAACATTTGCCATCTATTCACCTCGTTTTATTAATTATAATTCTATTTCATAAATTCTAGAACTTTCTCCCCATGGATGATATCCAATACCCAAATAAGAAAATCCATAACGCTCATAATATCCCACATGATCAGTGCAAAGATAGGCGTTTAAAAATCCAAAACTCCTTGCATCATCCATGGCTTTGTCTAACAACAATTTTGCGTATCCATTGCCTCGGTGGGTTTCGTCTATAAATAGCGCACAAATCCAAGGATATAAATCCATTCTGCTTATAAAATCATTAGTTATAAGTCCTGCACAACCGATAATTTCATCATCTTTTACCAGTACATACCATTGTGGTAATGGTTTTCTTGCACTTATTGAGCTCCTAATCGAATCATCATAGACCATAAGGGAATTTTCTGAAGCCCATGTCTTTTGAAAATATTCGATTACTCTTTCTAAATATTCAGTTTTTTCTCTAACTGAAATCACGTTAATATTCATAAGATTATTATATCAAAAAAGACTGGTTTTCTGTGCAAATTCCATAAATTCAGCAAATTAAATGCTCAGTAAAAATTTAATATGTTTACTGGGGATTATTAATAAATCCTATTTACTTTATCATTTTCTTAAATCTAGTAATTATTGCAGCTACTTGCACGCTTGAAGTCGTATCAGGTGGCGATAAAAAACTACAGACCTGAAAGTGCAATCTATAGTTTAGTATTAATATGTTATCATTTCTTTCTTTGATACTATTCAACTGTGTTATTAATTGGATTAACAATCCCATAGCAAACCAAGCTCACGTATTTACCGTCTTTAATAATGTGATCTACCAATAGTCCTTCTTTTTTCATGCCCAATTTTTCCATCACTTTTCCAGATGCTAAATTCTCTTCAAAATGTTTTGCATGTACTCTATGATACCCTTTAACAGTAAAGGCAAATTTTATTATGGCTGAACATGCTTCTGTTCCAATTCCTCTTCCCCAATATTCTTCGCCTATCCAGTAACCCAATTCACCATTTTTATATTTTGAATAGTTGGTTAGTCCCATGCTGCCGTAGAGTTTTCCCGTTTCTTTATCCGTAATTGCAAAGATGTACCTCTTATCGCTATCAAAATCCTTCGTGTGATTTTGTATAAAGGCATATGCATCCTTTATAGTGTATGGATAGGGCATATAAATATTGTATTTGTATATATTATAATTGTTACAAAGGCGAGTTAATTCTTCCACATCGGACCTTTGAAACATCCTCAAAATCAAATTTTCTGTTGTGATGGTTCGTTTGTTGATATCGAATATCATAATTTATCCCCTTTGCTAACAACTATCAAATTCCAGAATTCCATTTCATTTTTTATACCTCATTTTTACTCCCCTTATTTATTTCTGCTAGTACGAGTCTGATTTCTTCATAGGTGTATTCATCTCCTAGGAAGTCTTTAATTGGCCTTAAAAATCCCGTACCATCCCTATCAGCAGCTTCAATAATTTTATTTTTCTTTTCGTCATCTATTAGGTTTTCCAAGGAAATTTCATATCCGCCTTCTATTAAGGCAGTTAGATGACCTATAACTGTACCTACCGTAATCACACGTTGATTTGCTATTTCTTCAGGTTTTAATCCAACACTGTAAAGTCTATATGTTTCCATGTAGGTTGAACCACGAGTTACTTTTTTCTTCTTTCTTGCTATTGGGTCGCCATATCGAGTTACTAGTTCAACATCACTAAAGTCATATTCCTTTAGAATTTTTAGAATATCTTCTCCATAAATATCAGCCTTATGTTCACCAATACCCTTCACTTTCAATAAATCTGACTTATTTTTAGGTAATACTTCTATTATGGACTTTAAGGTAGCATCCCCCATAATTACAAAGGCAGGGACGTTTTTGTCTTCAGCTATTCTTTTACGCCAAGACCTCAATTGACCAAAAATTTCTTCTCCTTTTGAGGTTAAGCCAAGAAGGTTTCCCTTATATGAATTATCTTGTTCTAGTACTCTTCGATATTTCATCTGTAGCAGCTTATCTGATTTTAAAAAAGCAGAAGTATTTTTATTAAAGGTTAGTACCGGATACTGCCCTGAACTTTGAGAAATGAGATTTTTTTCTAGTAAGAAATTTATTATTTCTTCAATTTCATCCCTTGAATTGTCCTTCATAATTCCATACGTGGAAAGCTTGTCAAATCCCAGCTGACCAATTCTTTGACTTCTAGAACCCCTAAGTACATTCACCACTGCAGTTCGTCCAAACTTTTCCTTCATTCGATAGATACAAGAAATTACTTTTTTTGCTTCCAAGGTAATATCTTTTTCTAAAAAGGTCGTGTCACAATTTCCACATTTGCCGCAGTCTTCTTCTAGTATTTCACTAAAATATTCTAATATATACCGTCTTAAACAACCGGTCATTTGGCAATATGTAATCATATGTTCTAGCTTCCTCAACCCCTCTTCAGGATTTTGGTCATTTTGCATAATAAATTTCTGTATCAAAATATCTTGAGGTGAGTATAGGAGTATAGCTTCACTTTCTAATCCATCTCGCCCTGCCCTACCTGCCTCTTGATAATAATTTTCCATACTCTTTGGCATATTGTAATGAATAACCTTTCGCACATCTGGTTTATCTATTCCCATACCAAAGGCCAGGGTCGCAACCATTATTTTCAACTTATCATTTATAAATTGGTCCTGAGCATTGTCCCGCTCATCCGAATCCATTCCAGCATGGTATCTTCCCACTGAATAGTTACTCTCATGCAAACTTTCAAATACCTCATCCACGTTTTTTCTAGTGGCACAATAAATTATTATGCTGTCTTCGTTATTTACATGTTTCTTTAACTCTTCTAGCTTTTGTCTGGCTGGAATTACGCTAAAATATAAATTTGGTCTATCAAAGCTCGTAACCTTAATCAAGGGTGAGGTGAGATTAAGCTGTTCTATTATATCCCTAGCACAATTTTTTGTAGCGGTTGCTGTAAATGCTGTGATTACAGGCCTATTTGGCAATCTGTTTATCATTTGAGAAATCATTCTATATTCAGGCCTAAAATCATGACCCCATTGGCTGATACAGTGGGATTCATCCACTGCAATTTGGGAAATTTTAATCGACGCCAAAATATCTAAGAAATAGGAGTTGGCTAATCTCTCGGGAGCTATATATACTAGCTTGTACCCACCATCATTTAAGATTCGCACTCTCTCGTTCATCTCTTCACTCGTTAAACTACTATTGATGTAAGCTGCAGAAACGCCCATCTGATTCAATACATCCACTTGATTTTTCATAAGGGAAATAAGTGGAGATATGACAATTGTCGTACCGTCCATTAAGATAGCTGGAATTTGGTAACAAAGTGATTTTCCACTTCCAGTTGGCATAAGTGCTAGCACATCTTTTTTATTAATTATTGCATCTATTATTTCTTGTTGGGAATCACGAAAACTTTCATATCCAAAATATTTTTTTAGCACCTCTTTAGCTTGCATATTTCCTCCATCTATAAATCATTCTATCTACATTATATCAATAAAAGCACAAAAAAAGCAGGTATACACCCACTTTTTCTATAACTAGTCCCTTTGCATAAGATTCTTGTAAATATGAGCTGCTAAAATTGCTCCCACAAAGTGGCGCAACGATAAACACCCACACTTGTCCCAAAGCCTCTCCACCTGCCAAAACTGCTGCAGATATACTTCTAGCTGGGTTTACAGATGTGCCAGTAAGGGGTATTCCTATCCAGTGCACAAGGGTCAAAGTCAAGCCTATTACTATCCCACCCATGTGTGCAGTAGTTTTTTCAGAATTAACTCCAAAGATCTCCAATAGGAATACCCAAATTAAAACAATTTCTACTACGATAGCGCAAGTCAGCGTAAGACCCAGGGCCGATAATGCACTATATCCATTGGCGCCGGTTCCACTCAAGCTATCTGAGTTTGCCACTACTAGAGCTAATACTCCACTTCCTGCCAAAGCTCCAACTATTTGTGCAACCACGTATCCAATTAAGTCTTCAGTTGAAAGCTTCTTAGCAAACCACATTGCAACTGATACCGCTGGATTAACGTGACATCCAGATACGGGTCCTATTGCATAAGCTGCTGCAACTATACTAAGTGCAAACGCCAATGCAATTCCCACTACACCCAAGATTCCCACACCCGTACCTCCAGTGAAACCACCTAGAACTACAACTGTGCCACAACCAATAAATACTAAAATAAATGTACCTATAAATTCCGAAATATATATTTTTTCATATTTTCTCCCTTCTTTTGCAATCAATATTATATCCCTTTAAAAACACAATCCACACTATAATTGTTAAGTTTATATAACAAAAGGTGCAAGCAGTATTCGCTCACACCCTTAGGGATACTAATCATCCAGCGACACTCCGCGGGCTAAATTTAACGCCCTAAGTCTTGCTGCCTTCTTATATTGATTTCTTTCCATTTTCTCTAGGAGCTTATCGAGGAATTTCACAGTTTCCACAATGTTCTCTCCCTTGTTTAACATTACGCACTCGGCTCTAGCTCCACCCTCTGCAGCGTCAGTGACCTCCGCCCTAGTTGGGATACCACTCCTAGCCATATTATCCAATACCTGAGTCGCCCAAACCACCGGAGTATTTGATGCTTCACAAATCCATAAAATCTCTTGTTGCAGCTCTGCCAATCTCATATATCCAGACTCCACAGCCAAATCTCCCCTTGCTATCATAACGCTAAATGGATTTTTCCCTGATGCAGCTACAATAATTTCAGGTAGATTTTTGATGCCCTTTGCCGTTTCAATCTTTGACATCAATGGCATCTTACCTCTTTTTTCTTCAGGCAATCGACTAGTGATTTCATCTAAGCACATCAAGATATCCTCAGGAGTTTTTACGAAGGAGCACCCAATTATATCAGAGTTTTCACATATGAAATCCATATTTTCCTTATCGATTTCCGTTATAATATCTATTTCTATCTCTGAATCAGGGAAATTTATGCCCTTGTCGGTTTTAAGTCGTATGCCCCTAGGGTCTACAGTTTTGTTGACCTAAACTAGAATGCCTTCTTCATTTTTCTCAACAACTCTACCTTCAACTATACCATCATCAATTAAAACTGAATGTCCGATTTCTAAATATTTAAATGCTTCTGGAAGCCTACACCCCAGTATGAGCTTTACATCGCCATCGGTCTTTATATTTTATTGCCCGTTAGTATAAAGTAATCATCCACCTTGACCCTATTGATATTCTCCCCTGTAAATATCCAACTAACCCTAGACTTAGGACCTGCTATGTCCATTAATATTTTGCACTTTTTGTTAATCTCATTTTCAGCTTTTCTCACATTTTTAATGATACCCTTCCAAACTTTTTGGTCATCGTGGGCACAATTAATTCTCGCTACATTCATTCCATTTTTTATTAAATCATGACTAAGTCATAATTCTTACTAAATTCTATGGATGTGGTGACATTATGGTCGTGTACCTATTCTTAGGGCTCTTTCCAAATATGTATTTAGAGTTGTCCATAAGTTTAACTCTACCCGCTATGAAATTATCCGCATTACAATATGTTATATCCCCAACATCAACATCTGCAATTTTCCCCAGGTTTGATATAATTGCGTCTAAAGTAGCAATAGTTCTGGATTCCAAGCTCCCCAAGGATGTGAGCCCCCAAGGTATTAGTTCCTCTTGGAAAGATAAATTTAAAGCACTGTACTTAAAATCCTCTAGCTTTATAGTAGGCTCCCAACGATTGTATATGCTCATTCCATCTTGGTACACTTCATTTCTAAGCTCTATCATCTTTTTCAATAGTCCTACAGGTGATTTATTCTCTAAATTTTTAATCATAACCCTCACCCCCAGATATAATGATAAATTTAATATATATGCTCAATGTAAAATTTAGTTAAAAGACATGTTAAATGCAAGTAAGATGTGATGTAAATGTAAATTTAACGCTTTTATTGTATATTAATTCAAAAATATAATTTAATTATTAATTATATATACCCAATACAAATACCAATTCAAAAAAGAATACCACATAAATGCAGTATTCTCATATCGTATTTTAAGGTAATACTATTTTAATTATTCGTCATCCTTCGCTTTTGCCTTTAGCACGATCTCTACGATAGTTTCAGTCCAGTACACATCCCACGAATCCTCGCTTAAATCCTCACCACCACTTTTTATACTGGTGTTAATTTCATCAATCTGCTTACCATCACTGTCGTAGATGGAAATTTTAATATCCGATTTTCTAAAATCTAAGGAACGGCCAACCTCGCTTAGGGTCACCCTATATTTTTTATCATGTGAATAATTACTATCTATATCTCGAATGTGGTGGTCTTTGAAATATTATATAAAACCTATTAACAAAGCTGAAATTACAATTATTACACCAATTACCAGTGCCAAACCTCTTAAAAATTTCATAGCTATATCTTTACTTTTCCTCTAAATCCTCTACTAGAATAATATGACTCAGCTCCATTGTGGTAGGTAAATACAGTATCGAATCGTCTATCACAAAATATTGAACCACCCAATTCCCTTATTTTCTCAGGAGTTTTTGTCCAGCTGGATGTTTTTAAATCAAAGCTAAACAACTCTTGGAGAGTTCTATATTCAGATTCATCCAAAATTTCTACACCCATTTCATTCGCAACACCTATGGCACTTCCCTTGGGTTTATTTTCCTTGCGTGAATTCAATGCTTCATCATCGTAGCACAGACTTCTTCTACCCTTCGGACTTTCAGAAACCGTGTCATAATAGTACATTTCATCCATATCGCCTAGTATAACCAAATCTGGTTCCCCGTAGGTAAGCTCCATTTCATTTATGGACCATAGGGCTTCCGGGTTAGCGATTAGCCTTTTTTCCACATCCTCCCAGCTTACATCACCATGCAAATACATGTTTTTTTCAAAGCGAGCTTTTAGAATTTTTAATAGCAAAGACACTTCACTTTCATTTAACAATTTCATCTTTATACCTCTTTATATTAAAATTATAGCAGATTCAATTAAGAATCACCTAATTTTCATTTGTTAAGTTTTTCTAATAGATTGTTTTTAAAACTTTCAATTTTATCAAAGGCTGTCACAAATTTGTAGTCGCTCATATTATAATTTACTACAAATTTACCTTTCAGCTCTCTAATCATAAGGGATTAACGCACCTTATAACCTATAGCATAGTCATTTTGACTCTCGCCATAAAATATCCAGTGGGTGGAATATGGCGTATCCAGAGGTGGATTAGCTAAATCCTTTCTTATGGTTTCCACTGCATCTTCAATAAATTCCTGTGAAAGTTCAGGATCCATAAAAGTATACCAAAGGGTTCTATAAAATTTTCCTGAAGTTCCAAAATTATCATCATATAACTGTTTCATAGTACACCTATCATTACGCGTTTTCATCAGGTTGATGAATTCCGAAAATATTTCCTTCAGTATCTATATAATATCCTTGCCAAGCCATACCAGGTAATGCCATCTTCGGTAGTGCTACCACTCCTCCATTGGCTAAAATTTTATCTTCTATACTGTCATAATCTTCCACACCTATTGTGTTAACGTGACCATTTACTGGTTGACCTTCCTTTGGCCCTTCGCCCATTCTTTGCATAAGAGCGCCATTTATGCCCATTTCACTTTCATCCCCAGTAATAGCACCAAAATATGGAGAACCTGCGTAGTAAGAGTAATCCTCAAATTTCCAACCAAAAACATTTCCATAAAATTCTTTAGCTCTATCCATGTCATCAACATGAATTTCAAAATGAATTATTCTACTCATAATTTCCTCCTTGATTGAAATATGTATGCTGGTCATTTGAATATTTACCCTGGGAATTAACTTCTAACTTTAATACTATCTAAAAACACAAATGTCGGCACAAAAAATAATGTTCCCGTCACTGGCCTTGAAACTTCTAGCAATAAATCAGTATTGCCAACTGGGTCACCAATGAACATATTTTCTAGCAATTCCCTAGGTAGTCCCATTTCTGGAAACAGTCTTTCATAGGCATTTCTTCCAAATCCCATAACTGCCAATACATTTAAATCTGGAAATCTATTTCTAATGCTCGTAAGCAACCCAGAAATTTGCTCGATAGCTTTTTTGCTTTTTATTCTGCATCTTTTCCATCATTTAGGCTAAACACCATAAACAATGCATGTTCTCCTAGTCCAGCTGAAACGGCTTGCATATGAGTTTTTAAATATCCCATTTCATCCTCCTAAAAAATTATTTTGTTAACTTCTAACCTTCTATGTACTTTCAAAAAACAATTATCTTCAATATTATAATTACATAAATACATGTATTCATCAATAAATAATATATAAATTTACATAAAAATAATCTCCCAGTAAATATCTGGAAGACTATTTTCCCAATTATTATTTTTTTACTAAGTGTATTACTTCCTTCGAACAATTCGGTGCGCATATGTTACATTCCCAGCATTTTTCTGCATCATAATGTACCTTTTTGTTTTCATCGAAGTAGAAGGCGTCAAAGTTACAAACCCTCACGCAACGACCGCAATGTATACATTTTTCTTAGTCCGATTTTATATCGTAGTTTGACTTTGGATAAATATGTTTTGAGCCCACTGACTTTGCCAGTTGAAGTGGATAGCAACAAGTTCCATAACAGTTGCAAATTGCGAAATCTTCACCGTTTTGCATAAGTCCATTTTTTATTTAGCTCCCTAATTATTTCCTTTTCTCTTTCCTTGGATATCACCTCGCCGTGACCTCTATCGTATTGGGTATTGGGACCAGTATTAAAGTTCATGCACACATTCTCTAGGGGTTTGTTCGTGTAGTACATCATGGATATACAGTCGCACGCCAGCATGTAGATTAAGTCTTGCCTGTCTATAACCTCATCAGCTTCTTCTAGCGTAAGGAAATCACTATTTTGGACCTCTGCTTCCTCGCCTCTCATCTTTTTAAGAACCAGCTCTTTGTCCATGGCTATGTACTTTTCAAGGTGGTCATCGTTAAATTTCTTTTTCATTTCCTCTGAAACAGATTCATAAATTTCCTTCTCGTACATTGTAAAATATGAAAATCTTTTTTGTAAATTAGAAATCTTGTAATGCATGATTCCATATATTTCTTCCTTTAATAAAACTGCACGATTGTAGCTGTTGTCGATAAATGCATCCCCGTCAATAGCTAAGTTGTTTTTTTCGATAATTTTTGCTAGTTCTTACTTTGTGTACTTTTCTTTATCCATTAGTACTATAAGTTGAACCTCTTCATCGCTCAGCATGAGTCTTACAACGTCTTGAAGTTCAGGGATCACTTCAAAAAGTTCCATGGCTTTTAAGTAAGTATTGTTTTCCATTTTCTTCTCCTTTATTAATTTTTTTATGTAATAAATGATATAATCATACTAATTATATACCACCGTTTACTATAGTGCACATTATTCCTCTTAGGAATTCAATAGAAAAGGAGAATTATGGATAATTTAATTGATATTATAGGTTGTAACCTTGCAAATATACGAAAAGAAAGAGGTCTCAGCTTAGACCAAGTTGCAAATTTGACGGGCGTTAGTAAAAGTATGCTGTCTCAAATTGAAAATGGGCAAAAAACACCCACGGTGACCGTCATGTGGAAGATAGCAAATGGATTAAAAACGTCCATTTCCACCCTTATGAAGACCCAAGAATCAGATGTTAAAATAGTTAAAATGAATAAGTCTGAATTGATAATAGAAGATGATGGAAAATATAGAACTGGACTACTTCTTCCATTTAATGAAGATGCAAAGTTTGAAGTTGTAAATATGGAAATCGAAACGGGTGGCGTTCACATCTCTAGTCCCCATGGGACTGGCGTTAAGGAGTATTTATTTCTGTCCACTGGGAATTTGGAGATAGAAATTGAAAATAATGTGTATAAACTATCTCCAGGAGAGGCGATTATATTCCAAGGGGATATAGAACATAAGTATACGAACATTGGTGACGATGTAGTCAGGGCATTTAGCTTATTTTTATACACGAATTAATATTTCATAAATCCGCACCTACTGTATAAATTGACATGGCATACTTTTTGTGATAAAGTTAATTTTGAAAATTTCATATAACCTAAAGCTTGGGAAGATGGTTTAAATCCATCACAGCCCCCGCTACTGTAATTGTGGACGAACTCTTTATAACCACTGAAATTTATTTTTGGGAAGGAAAGAGCTAGGATGAAGCATAAGTCAGGATACCAACGAGCTTTTTGGAATAATTTTCGGAGGGAAAATTGTAAGTAGTATTTTATTTGACTCCGTTTTGGAGTCTTTTTTATTGGAGGAAAAATGAAAAGTTTGTTAAAAAGATTATCATTAC
>CAYUJY010000061.1:0-2878 GCA_964445145.1 uncultured Peptoniphilaceae bacterium
TGTTTAGTGGACTGAAATGGATGACAAAAATGGCTCAAGCTTAGTCCCTTGAACCCTTTCATGGATTTTAATATTTTGCATCAACACTATTTGACATAGAGCCTAGAAGAATTAGTTGCACCAGCTATCGCATCAATATCTAAACTTTGAGTTTCAATAATTGTGTTTACGAATTCATTTTCAACAGGTTTGAATATATTATCTGTCTCTTTATGATTCAATATTGTAACTCTAATGATATTCTTATCTTTTACTTCTACTTATAGTTCAATATCTCCATTATTCCCAACTGCACTGCCTTTATAAGTTCCATCCTTATAATCGCCTTGTACTAAAGGTACTGCTATCTTTGTCACTAGTACAGGTAAAACTACTTCATTATGTTCAAAGTTTTTAGAGTATTCTGAATCGGAAATTCCTGCTTGACAACCAAATATGATAATTTCTGTGGTTGCTTTTCCTCCTAGCTTGTTAACACTGTATGCACCTACTATTACTTCTCTAGCAATATAAAGTCCTGTAATAGGATTGCCATCAATTGAATATTTTATCGTTTCCAAATCGTTATGAATTTTATTCTGATTAATTAATATATACAACTAGTTTTTTCTATGTTTATATGATGACCGCTAAAGCTTCCATCAACAGAGTTTTTTAGTTTTTTCGCAACTGTTATTATTTTTTCAAAATTTACGCCTGTATTAATACCCATGCTTTCGAGCATAAATACTAAATCTTCTGTGGAAGTATTGCCCGATGCCCCAGGGGCAAAAGGACATCCTCCCAGTCCTGCAACAGTTGATTGAATACCACTAACACCTTCTTCAATTGCTATTAAACTATTTACTATCCCCATCCCTCTTGTATCATGAATATGTGCTAGATATATGGCATTTGGTAATTCTTTTATTAATTTTCTAAAAACTTCCCTAACCTTTTTAGGATTTGTGTATCCTATAGTATCACAAATATTAAATGTCCTAATCCCTAATTCATAATATCGTTTTACAAAATCAGACAAATCCTCAACTTTCATTTCACCCTCAAACGGACAAGCAAATGCTGTTGCAACATCTAAGCATACCTCTAGGTCAGGAAATGTTTGGATTATTTCTTTAATTATCTCAAAGGATTCATCCTTCGTCTTGTTAATATTTGCTTTATTATGACTTTCACTAAGTGAAGCAACTACAGCAATTTTTTTCATTCCCACTTCATTGGCGGTTTGTGCTCCCCTAAGATTTGGGACTAAAGCAAACATGTCGTAATCAGGATATTTTTCTAGAGCATACTTAGCAACTTCCACACTATCCTTCATTTGTGGTATAGCCTTAGGACTGACAAAGGAAGTAATCTGTATATGTTTTAATCCTGCCTCCACTAATTCATCAATAAATTTAATTTTTTCTTCATATGGAACATATTCACTTAAGTTTTGTAACCCATCTCGGGGTCCTACTTCATAAATTTCTACTTTTTTCATAATTCCTCCTAGAATACTCTTTTGTCCTTCATATCTGCGTGTATCTGAGTACTCCTTTTATTATTTCTTCTGCGTGCTGTCCTAATATTGGTGTTGCTTCAAATTTTTTTATCTTGTAGTTTGTAAATCTTAATTGTTTTAATGTAGATGGCTTCTCTCCTTTTGGATAATCTATTTCGACAAACATTTCTCGTGCCCCTGCTATAGGTAGTTCACTTACTACTCTATTTTCGTGTTAGAAATTATTCCTATGTTAGTCACTAGTTACGATGTCGGTAACATACAAGAACTTATTAATTACTTTGATAATAGAATTAAATTATTTTACTTAACAGAGTTTTAATGCCGATTATCAAGCATATTGTTAATTGCATTGATCAACTAAAATATTCATTATAGATACTTTTTACGGAACTAAATACATTTTTTATTAACCACACTTATAGATAATAAAATTTGTGCCAACTTAAAATTATAGCCTTTCTATAAATCTGCATTTTAAACAATAAATGTAATATTTTCTATTAAAGCACATAAAAATAAACTATTAGTTTCATTATGTATTCTATTTTAAAGTCGATATCGTAATAATCAGACTACTTATACGGTAATGTAGTCTGATTATTACGATATAATTATTCCTTAAGCGATTCTACAAGTCCACCAACATTAATAAGTTTCATAATATGATCGGGAACTTTATCGCACTTATACGCCTCATTCTTAGTTATGTTATATAGTATCCCGTTTTTATAATCAACTTCCAACTCATCATACATGGAAATTTTGTCAGTTTCTTGTGAGCTTATTGCTAATATTCCAAGATTTATACAGTTTCTATAAAATATTCTTGCGTAAGATTTCGCTATTATAGTTTTTATTCCCAACACTTTTAATGTAAGTGGGGCTGTTTCACGGCTTGAACCAGAACCTAGATTATTTTCTGCTACAAATATATCTCCTTCAAGGCAAACTTTTGCAAATTCAGTGTCTATAGGACTCATTGCATACTTGGAAGCATCGGTTATCGAGAGCTCCATGTATGCTGGGGGTGATATGATGTCTGTATTTATGTTGTCGCCGTACTTTAGTGATCTTCCTATTATCTTTTCCATGATAGTCTCCTATAAAAATTCTCTAGGGTCTGATATTTCTCCCTTAATTGCACTTGCTGCCACAGTTAACGGAGAAGCAAGATATACTTCTGACTTTTTACTACCCATACGACCTATAAAATTTCGATTTGTAGAAGATATACAAACTTCGCCTTCGCCAATTGCTCCTGAATGAATTCCTAAGCAAGCTCCGCAGCTAGAAGCTAGTACGGTAGCACCGGCTTCTGATAAAGATGTCAATATACCTTCTTTTGCACATCTTTCCCAAACATCCCTGGAA
>CAYUJY010000061.1:2888-3402 GCA_964445145.1 uncultured Peptoniphilaceae bacterium
TGGTGAAATTAAAAGTCTAACACCTTTAGCTATCTTCTTTCCCTTAAGCAAATCTGCTGCCATTTTTAAGTCGTTATATCTTCCATTTGTACAAGAACCGATATAAGCTTGATGAATTTTTTCGCCAATAACATTTTTAATATCTGTCACATTATCCACTTCATGCGGGCAAGCAATTTGTGGTTCGAGTTCGGAAACATTTATTTCCACTATATTTGTATATTCTGCGTCTGAATCACTTTCAAAATATTCACCATCAACAATACCTTGTGCTTCTAAATATTCTCTTGTTATAAGATCAGGCTTTATTATTCCATTTTTAGCGCCTGCTTCTACTGCCATATTTGTGATGCAAAGACGTTCATCCATTATCATTTCATCAATTGTTTCACCAGTGAACTCAAGGGTTTTATATGTTGCACCATTATGACCTATTATTCCAATGGCATTTAGAATTAAATCTTTTGCCATTACTCCCTTTTGGATTTCACCTGTATAAACGACTTTAATAGCC
>CAYUJY010000061.1:3412-8634 GCA_964445145.1 uncultured Peptoniphilaceae bacterium
TAACCAAATTTCACCCTTTGCTAAAACACCAAGCATTTCTGTAGAGCCGATACCTGTAGAAAATGCTCCTAACGCTCCATATGCACAGGTGTGTGAGTCTGTTCCCACAATAATATCCCCAGGTTTAACGTGTCCGTTTTCAACCATTACTTGGTGACATGGTCCATGGAATTCGTAGTAGTTTTCAATTTCATATTCATCAGCCCAATCTCTTGTAAATTTAACAATTTCAGCTTGCTTAGCATTTGCTGGAGGAGTATAGTGATCTGATATTAAAACTACCTTATCCTTGTCCCATATATTTAAGTTAAGTTCCTTCAATTTTTCTGCAATTTCAACCCTTGGACCTAAAATGTCATCCATCATTGCCTTATCTACTTTGGCAATTACAATTTCGCCTGCTTTTACTACCTTATTACCACTTGCTTTTGCTAAAATTTTCTCAGTTATGTTCATTCCTATTATTATTCCTCCTAAAATATACTAAATCCACCAAGCATTCCATAAAATGCCATAAATACCACTCCACCTATTGCAACTGCGAACAATTCTGCGAACATCTTTTTTTCTTCTGCATCATTGGCACCTGTAAGTGTACAGTAAGCAGCTAGCGACTGTGCCCCACCTGATGAGATTGGGCTACATCCTGCCGTATGTGCTGTTATTATAATTGCAGACACCATTGCAGTTATACTAACGTTTCCTATTGTGTCTATAATCCCTGGAACTGTCGGAATCATCGTAGGCATGACTACTCCAGAGGTTGAGCTAAACCAAGACATAATTCCAGAGGAAACTCCAATAATTGGAACTGCCGTATTCTGGCTCATCACAGATGCTAGTCCTTTAGAGATTAAGTTAATTCCACCTAACTCGATTACAATGTTCATCAATACATTAACACCACAAACTAGAATCAGCGTAGACCATGCAATATTATTCATAGCAGCTTTTGTTGTAGAAACATTTAGCATCAATAAAACGGATCCAATTAGGAAAGAAGCCAATCCTACATTAAAGTTCAATAACAAAACTGATGCAACCATTAATACAATACCAACTATAGTAATTATTTGGTCTCTATTAAATTTTGGTAAATCATCTTTATTTAATTTTGTTTCAGACTTAAATTTCCAACCCTTCAGGACTATGTAAACTACTCCAAAATAGATGGTTGATGCAATAAATTGATTTAACATAACTGATGAGCCAAGGTCACCTATTCCTGCCTGATTAGCTAATTCTTGGGCCAATATACCCGTTGGTGCAATTGGTATAAGTCCTCCACCCTGCGCTCCCAGTAGAGCTGCTGATGTCAGAAGAATCGGATTTAGTTTCATCTGTGCTGCAAGTGACATGGAGAACACAGACATTATCCCCATAACTGGAACTGTCCCAGGTCCTATACCTGCTAAAAATACACTTATGAAGAATATTATAATTGGTATTAGGAATGTCTTGTCACCAGCCATCGCAACCAACTTTTTTGCTACTAATTCTAGCGTTTTATTATCTGCAGCTATGGCAAATAAATATGATACACCGAGCATTGTGATAAATAAACTTGATGAAAACCCTCCTATTATTTTCCCACTAGACATGCCACCTAATGTTCCAATAATTAATGCCAACCCTATTGCAACAAATCCAGTATTAACACCAAATTTAAATCCTATAAATATTGCTAATATTAAAAATATTATCGATAAAACTGCTAAATTCATAATTCCTCCTAGAATACTTTTTTTCCCTTCATATCTGCTATTTCTTCGTCTGTGTATTTGAGTACTTCTTTCAATATTTCTTCTGTATGCTGTCCTAATATTGGTGCTGGTTCAAACTTTTCTATTTTGTTGTTTGTAAATTTTAAGTGGTTTCCTGTCATCGTTAGCTTCCCTGCTTTTGGATGATCTATTTCTACAAACATTTCTCTTGCTCCTGCTATGTGTGGATCACTTACTACTCTGTCTATAGTGTTTACTGGTGAAGCTGGTACTCCTTTATCCAGTAATGTCTCTACTATTTCATCTATTGTATGTTTATAGGTCCATTCCTCTACTAATGGTTTTAATTCTTTGTTATTTAATACTCTTTGGTTGTTGCTATTGAATCTCTGATCTTCTAATAGTTCTTCTCTTCCCATCACTTCGCATAGCATACTGAATAGTTTATCGTTTCCTGCTCCGATTACTACGCTTCCGTCACTGGCATTGAAGGAGTCATATGGATAGATTGCTTCGTATCTGTTTCCTATTCTTTGGGGTATTTTTCCTGTACATAGATATATTATATTTATTATTTCTAGGGAGGATACCATTGAGTCGACTAGGGCTACATCTACTTTATCTCCTTCACCTGTCTTTAATTTATTTATATATGCTCCTAGTACTCCTACGCAACAGCTAATGCCTGCCATTACATCTGCTATTGCGGTTCCTGTTCTGGTTGGTTCTCCTCCTGGCCATCCTGTCGTGCTCATTAGTCCGCTCATGGCTTGTCCGATTATGTCGTAGCCTGCTCTTTGACTATATGGTCCATAATGACCAAATCCAGAAACTGCTCCATATATAATTCCTGGGTTTATTTTCTTTAAGTCCTCATAACCTAGCCCAAGTCTTTCCATTACTCCTGGTCTATAGTTTTCTAGTACTATGTCTGATTGCTCTACTAGTTTTCTGAATATTTCCTTTCCTTCTTCTGACTTTAAGTTTAATGTAATACCTTTTTTGTTTCTATTTAGGTTCATGTAATATGCACTTTCACCGTTGATGATTGGGAAGTTACTTCTTGAATCATCTCCTTTTTCTGGCACTTCAATTTTTATTACATCTGCCCCCATGTCTGCTAACAACATTCCACAATATGGACCTGCTAGGACTCTTGTCATGTCTAATACTTTTACGCCCGATAACAATCCTTTACTCATTATATTTTCCTCCTTATTCTTTGCTTTTTTACAAAGCAAGTTTTGTGCCAATTATTTTATCGAGTTAGAATAAAAAGAAAAAATACATAAACAGAGAAATTTTGTGTATTTAATATCGGTTTATTTTTAGAGTTTAATATTCTTCAAGTTTCATTTATTTCTAAAAAAACTATATCGCTCATAGTCTCATAATTGAAACATTATGAGACGCAAATAATTATCGAAATAAAAAAACAGAGCAGTCGGCTCTGTCAAATAATAAAATTATATACCGTATTTTTTTCGTTTTCGCCAAAGTGTACTTCTAGACATACCTAATTTGTCAGCAGCGTCACCAACTGAACCTTTAGAGCCAATAATTGCAGATATAATTCTCGCTCTTTCATAATCTTCCAAACCTGTATCCATATGGAATTGTTTTGGAGTGCTTTCAATAATATCTTCTTTATACATTTCTTCTATGATATTTCTTATAACCGTATTATCATCGTAAATATTTAGAAGTACCTCAACCCTTTCAATGAAATTTATTAATTCCCTTACGTTTCCCGGCCAATTATAATCATCCATCAAATTTAATATTTTTTCAAATTCATTATTCATAGCATTTTTACCGTAATATTTTAATGCAATTATTTTGTAGTCACTATGTCTTTGTCTAAGTGGTGGTACTTTCAAATTAAGAACATTTAATCTGTAATACAAGTCTGACCTAAAAGTATTGTTATTAACTTCTTCTCTCAAATCTCTATTTGTTGATGAAATAACTCTAACATTAACTGGTATTACATCAGTTGAACCGATTCGTCTAATTTCTTTTTCTTGTAAAACTCTCAATAGTTTAGCTTGTAGATCTAGGGGGATCTCACCTATTTCATCTAAAAAAATAGTTCCGTTATGCGCTAATTCAAAAAGCCCAATTTTACCACCCTTGACAGCGCCTGTGAACGCACCTTCAACATATCCAAAAAGTTCAGATTCTAATAAGTTTTTATCTAATACGGCACAATTTATTGCTACAAATTGAGCATTTTTTCTAGATCCAGCATTATGTATTCCTTGTGCGAATAATTCCTTGCCTGTTCCCGTTTCACCGTTTATTAATATGGTTGAATTGGTTTTCGCATATCCTTTTGCAATATCGATAGTGGCTTTTATCTCACTAGATTCTCCAACAATATCCTCAAGTTTATATTTTGCGATTAATCCTTTTTTCGATAATTTTATTCTCAGATTATGTTCATTTTTCTGAACGATTTTTATATCTTGAAATTTGGCTACAGCACCTTTTGTCACGCCGTTTACAACTAAAGGAACAATGTTTGAAAGCGCTTGTGTGTCTTGAATACTTATGACTTCCTCCGCTTTTGGCTTACCTTCCTTTAACACTTCAAGCATTTTTGTATCAGGAATTTCTGTCTTTATATTTCTCCCAATCAACTCCCTAGTTGTTTTTTTAAGAACTGATTCAGCAATTGTGTTAACAAAATCGATATTTCCATTCATATCAATAGATATAATAGCATCATTGGATAAATCCACTACAGCTTGGTAGCCTTCGTATCTCAATTCGATTTCTTCTCTTAACGCTTCTTCACGCTTTGTCACCCTTAATAATTCTTCAGCAGATTTGATTGATTCCTCAATAGCTTTTTCTGTATTTTCTACAACAAAGTACGGAAGATTATTTTCTTTTGCATAGTTTAAAGTTACTGCTCCTCCTACCCCTAGCTCAGCACCATCAATTATACTTTCTTTAACCTTACTTCTGGCTTCATCTGTACCTTCAAACCTATAAATTTTGTATTTCAAGTTTGTCATGTCACACATTGTTTCAATATCTGCGATGTGATCAGTTTCTTCCTTAATCCCGTCATATACATAGAAGGCTACCATTGAGTCAGAATGACTTTTCGCAAAATTAATTGCATCAATGTAATCTGATATTGTATTTTTTATACCAACTACAGTTGTATCATGATTTAGCTCAATAAGTTTTTTGGTTCCTAAACGGCTAATAAAAACCTTAACTCCTGTTTTTATTAGTTCTTCAACCTGCACATCGACAATATCTAAATTAGTCTTATAGACGCTGATGTTTTTAGCTAACTTTTTCACTACTTTTTTCGAGTTTATTAATAATCCTTCTGATGGTGCCAAAATGCAAATTTCTTGACTATACATTTTCCACGTCCTTTGTTAAAGTCTTACATATATAGTTTACAATAATCATGTCAACGGTTCTTTCAATTATATAACAAATTATGATATGTTATCAATTAATTTCAATACATTA
>CAYUJY010000061.1:8734-10293 GCA_964445145.1 uncultured Peptoniphilaceae bacterium
TTCTTTCAATTATATAACAAATTATGATATGTTATCAATTAATTTCAATACATTATATATAATAAACAAGCTTTAATAAGTTTAAAGCATTCTACAAGCTCTGTAGAATGCTTTCATTTAAGCTCTTTTATTGAAAAAATTAATAGCAACATTTGCAAAAGCAGCTGATGTGTTCGCAATATTTGATTCATCAAACACTACATTTGCGTTATGCACTGGATAATCTCCAGGCTTACCAGTGCCAAGTGTAGCAAAGAAAGAAGGAACCAATTCACTTACATAGGAAAAATCCTCTGAACCAGTTAATGGTGTATTAGTTTCAATAACATTTCCTTCTCCAAAAATTTCAGTTATATATGGATTAAACTCATCACATAGTTCTTCGTTATTATAGATAGAAGGATTTCCAGAGTAGCTAATTTCGTAAGTTGCATCATGGGCTTCACAAGTAGATTTTATAATTTTATTCACTCTATCCATAATATTTACTCTAATTTCTTCCTTATAGCAACGTAGCGTACCCTCTAACCTAGCTGTCTCTGGGATGATATTACATGCTTCACCACCACCCATTACACCTATGGAAAATACTGCGTTATCAAACATAGAAGCTTCCCTTTGTTTTATACCACTTAACTGCATGTATATGTTTGCAACTACAAATAGTGGATCGATGCCTTTTTCAGGTTGACTTCCGTGAGCACTTTTTCCATGTACCTTCAAAAAGAACCTATCAGCTGAAGCGCTAAAATACTTTTTGGTATAAAATACTTTTCCTTTATCTTGATCGCTCATTACGTGGAATCCAATTGCAGCATCTACCTTTGGGTTTTCCATTATTCCTGCTTCTATCATGTCTTGGGCCCCGAAGCCCTCTTCTTCATTAGGTTGAAACATAAATTTAACTGTACCTTTAAGATCTGACTCGATTCCCTTTAAAATCTTTGCAGCCCCAAGTAATTGAGACGTATGCATATCATGTCCACATAGGTGTCCATTCCCATTGGTCCCTTTAAATGGTAAATTAGCATTTTCTGGTGATGGTAATGCGTCCATATCTGCTCTCATGAGTAGCACTGGTGCTTCACCTGTTCCCACTATGCAAGTTAAACCAGACTTTCCGCAATTTTTTACATCATATCCCATATCTTCTAACTTTTCTCTTACAAAAGCTGTTGTAAGTGGCAAGTCAAATCCAAGTTCAGGAACAGAATGTAGATATCTTCTATAGTCAATTATTTCATTTTCAAATTCTTTTGCTAACGCTATTATTCTCTCTTTCATAATTCCACCTCGTTCATAATGTTTCAACTATTATAACATGATTTACTTTATTAGTTTAATAATGTACTGACAAACATTAAATGTATTCTGACATTTGATAAGTACTTTTTATTAACTATAATTTACATAAACTCTATAATTAGTTGACATTATGTGTAAATTAAAGTAATATAGCATATACAGATTCACGAAATATTTGTATTTTTAGAATCTAAATATTTGCGGGAATGGCGGAATTGGCAGACGCGCTAGACTTAGGATCTAGTGTCAACGAC
>CAYUJY010000062.1:0-9812 GCA_964445145.1 uncultured Peptoniphilaceae bacterium
ATTCTCAAATAGCAACACTCCTACTTTGTCGACTAGAAAGTTTGGACTAGATAGTACACAACAAGATAAATTGACATTTTTGGAAAGGTATATACAAGATAACTACCTTAGAGAAGTGACGCAGGAAGATCTTTATGTTGGACAACTAAAAGGAATGGTTGCAGCATTGGACGATCCTTATTCCGAATACCTGACTAGAGAAGAATACAATGAATTAATGGAAGACACCAGTGGAAGATTTTTTGGCATAGGGGTTTACATTAATGCACAAGATGGCTATATCAATGTAGTTTCACCAATCAAAAATACTCCTGCAGAAAAAGCTGGTTTGCGTTCTGGGGATAAAATAATAAAAGTAAATGGCGATGATATCAGCGGCGCAAATGCAACGGAAGCATCTAAGAAAATCAAAGGAGAGAAGGGTACAAAAGTAACCTTGACGATATTGAGGATTGAAGACGAAGTCGCCAATACTTTTGATGTAGATGTGATTAGGGATGAAATTACTGTTATAACAGTTGAATCAAAAATTATTGAAAATGATTTATTATATGTTGGAATATCACAGTTTAACGAACAAACATATTCCGAGTTTATGGAAGCTACTAAGTTAATTACAAATGCTACAAAAGGAATTATTTTGGATTTAAGAAATAATCCAGGTGGTTTGTTGAGCACTTCCACAGCCATTGCCGATGTGCTACTTCCAGAAGGTACAATCGTATATACTGAACGTAAGGGAAAAGTCAAGGATGATCAAATAAACTCCGATGCAAAATATATAGATTTACCGATGGTTGTATTGATTAATGAAGGCTCAGCAAGTGCTTCAGAAATCATATCTGGGGCAATTAGAGATTTTGATAGAGCAAAGCTCATTGGACAAAAAACTTTTGGAAAAGGTGTTGTACAAACGATAGATAATTTCTCTACAGGAGATGGTATAAAACTTACAATTTCTGAGTACTTTACACCTAAGGGAACAAGCATTCATGGTAAGGGGATAGAACCAGATATAAGCGTAGAATTAGACGACCCAAGTTTGATAATCGGGTTAGAAAACATCGAAAAGGATAATCAGCTACAAAGAGCGATAGAAGAATTAAGAAAATAAATTTTATGATAAGAGTCGGCATATGCCGGCTCTCATTGTTTACTAAAATAATATTGATTAAAATCCCAATAACCCATTTGACAATGATAGATAATGGGTATAAAATAAAAACAAATGTTCTTTTAAGGAGTAATAATGTCTAAATTTGTTATAAATTCAGATTTTGTCCCAACAGGCGACCAACCAAATGCGGTAAACAAATTGGTAGAAAGTATAGAAAAGGATAATAAGCACCAAGTATTACTTGGTGTAACAGGCTCAGGAAAAACTTTTACAATGGCAAATGTCATTGAGAAGGTCCAAAGGCCTGCTTTGGTTATTGCTCACAACAAAACATTAGCTTATCAATTGGCAAGCGAATTTAAAGAATTTTTTCCAAACAATGCAGTAGAGTACTTCGTATCATATTACGATTATTATCAACCTGAGGCTTACGTGCCACAGACGGATACATTTATAGAAAAAGATTCATCCATAAATGACGAAATTGATAAATTGAGACACTCGGCTACCTTATCTCTATTTGAAAGAAAAGATGTAATAATCGTCGCGTCCGTATCATGCATATATGGCTTAGGGGATCCAATAGATTATAGCAAGTTGGTAGTTTCCTTAAGACCAGGAATGATAAAAGATAGAAATAAAGTCATTTCACATCTTATAGAAATTCAATACGATAGAAATGATTATGAATTTAAACGTGGTACTTTTAGGGTTAAGGGTGACACTCTTGACATTTTCCCTGCATCTTCGTCTGAAAATACCTACAGAGTGGAATTTTTTGGAGATGAAATAGAACGGATAACAGAAATAAATTACCTTACGGGCGAAATAGTTGGTTACAGAAATCATGTTTCAGTTTTTCCTGCATCCCACTACGCAACCACTAAGGATAAAGTAGATAGTGCCATTATTACCATAGAAGAAGAGCTAGAGGATAGACTTAAATATTTTGTTGACAATAATAAACTTTTGGAAGCTCAGCGATTGGAACAAAGGACGAGATATGATATTGAAATGCTTAAGGAAGTCGGTTTTTGTCAAGGGATAGAGAATTATTCCAGACATCTAAGTCAAAGACCTGCTGGCTCGAGACCATATACACTAATTGACTACTTCCCAAAAGATTTTATTACAATAATAGATGAGTCACATATGACAATTCCACAGATACGAGGCATGTATGAGGGAGATAGATCTAGAAAGTCAACTCTAGTGGAATATGGTTTTAGACTCCCTTCAGCATTGGATAATAGACCATTAAAATTCAACGAGTTTGAATCTATAATGAACCAAAATGTATATGTATCAGCAACACCTGGCCCTTATGAAAAGGAAAGAAGCTTGATGACTGTAGAACAAGTAATCCGACCTACTGGACTTATAGACCCACTCATCGAAGTTAGGCCTACGAAAAATCAAATTGATGATATGATTTCAGAAATTAATAAAGTTGTAGAACGTGGAGAAAGGGTATTAGTTACCACGCTCACAAAAAAAATGGCTGAAGATTTAACGAAGTATTTGGAAAAAATGGGTATAAAGGTTACCTATATGCATTCAGATATAGTAACAATAGAAAGAATGGAAATAATTAGGGATTTACGCGTCGGTAAATTTGATGTATTGGTTGGTATTAATCTTTTAAGAGAAGGTTTAGACCTACCGGAGGTTTCATTAATTACGATTTTAGATGCGGATAAAGAAGGATTTTTAAGAAGTGAGACAGCATTGATACAAACCGTTGGTAGAGTCGCGCGAAATATAAACGGCAAAGTAATAATGTATGCCGATGTTATTACAAGATCTATGGAAAACACGATTAATGAAACTAATAGAAGAAGAATCATTCAAGAGCAGTACAATAAAGATAATAATATCACTCCACAGTCCATAAAAAAATCTGTAAGGTCCATTATCGAAGCTACCATTGCAGCAGATGAGGTTGAATCTTATGGGAACAAATATGATATGGATGAATTAGCTGGAATGATAGAAGCTATGGAAGTAAACATGTTAGAAGCAGCAGAAAAATTAGATTTCGAACAAGCCGCTGAATACAGAGATAAAGCAAAAGAATTGAGAAAATATTATAATAAGGCAAAGAAAAAATATGAGCGAAAACAAGATAGTTATTAAAGGAGCAAAGGTCCATAATTTAAAAAATGTAGACCTTGAATTACCAAGGGACAAGTTCATTGTATTTACGGGGCTGTCCGGTTCAGGTAAGTCATCCCTGGCATTTGATACCATTTATGCAGAGGGACAAAGAAGATATGTGGAAAGTCTTTCTAGTTATGCAAGGCAGTTCTTAGGACAAATGGATAAGCCGGACGTGGAAAGAATTGACGGTTTAAGCCCTTCAATTTCCATAGACCAAAAAACAACAACTAAAAACCCACGTTCAACGGTAGGTACCACCACTGAAATATATGATTATTTAAGATTGCTATATGCAAATATTGGAAAACCATTTTGTCCAGTTTGTGGTAAGCCCATTACGAGCTCTACAGTTGACCAGATGGTCGATTATGTTATGGATTATGAAGATGGTACTAGGATATTAGTGCTTTCTCCTGTCATTAGGGGTAAAAAGGGTGAACATCAGAACGTAATTAAGGAAATTAAAAAAAGTGGCTTCTCCAGAATAGTAGTAGATGGAGAAATGCATGATATTGACGAAGAAATCAAGTTAAACAAAGCACAAAAACATGATATTGAAATAGTTGTTGATAGATTGATAATCCGTGAGGGGATAGAGTCTAGATTGACTGATTCACTAGAACTTGCCATAAAGGAATCGGACGGACTAGTAATTATAGAAAAGGTAGAAGATAATAGCAGGGTTTTATTAAATACAAAATTATCCTGTGCCGAATGTGGGATTTCCTATGAGGAGATAAGTCCAAGACTCTTTTCATTTAATGCACCATATGGGGCATGTCCCACTTGTAATGGGATTGGCTTTTCAAAAAAACCAGATGTTGAAAAAATTATTCCCGATATGAACAAAAGCATCGATCAAGGAGCTATAGCATCATATTCCAGCTCAGATGGAACATATTATGTGACCATGATTAAGGAATTGGCAAAGCTTCATAAATTTGATACTGCACTTCCATTGAAAGATGCACCAAAGGATTTTGTCCATGACTTGCTCTACGGTTCAGATAAAAAATTGAAGTTTACATTTAATAGTTTTTTTTCAGGTGATAGAAACTATAATGGAACATTTGAAGGAATCATCCCAAATCTTGAGCGGAGGTTTAATTCAACATCAAGTGATTTTATGCATGATAGAATCGATGAGTACATGACTGAAATTACATGCCCAACATGTCATGGTAGAAGGCTTAAACCTGAAGTTTTATCAATAAAAATTGCCGATAAAAGCATTATTGATTTTACGGATATGAATATCAATGATGAGATTGATTTTCTAAAATCAATAGAGTTGACGGATAAGGAAAAAATTATAGCGGAACAGATTTTACGAGAAATATTTGATAGACTATCTTTCCTTAAGGAAGTGGGATTGAATTATCTTAATTTATCGCGTATGACAGGAACACTTTCTGGAGGAGAAGCCCAAAGAATTAGACTTGCAACTCAAATAGGTTCTAAATTAGTCGGTGTGACATATGTATTGGATGAGCCTAGTATAGGACTTCATCAAAGGGATAATCACTTATTGATAAACACGTTAAAGGAATTGACTGCACTCGGTAACACTTTAATTGTTGTAGAGCATGATGAAGAAACTATGGAAGCCTCAGATTTAATCGTAGATATAGGTCCAGGTGCAGGTATTAATGGGGGCGAAATTGTCGCAATAGGAACATATGAGGACATAAAAAACAATACTTCATCAATAACTGGACAGTATTTGTCTGGCAGAAAAAGAATACCTACACCTTTGACAAGAAGGCAAGGAAATGGTTTAAAGATTGAGATAATAGGTGCAGAAGAGAATAATTTAAAAAATATCAATATCGATATACCACTAGGTCAGTTTATTGCCGTAACTGGAGTTTCTGGATCTGGTAAAAGCTCCCTAATAAATGAAATTCTTAGTAAAAGACTTTGGAAGATTTTTTACAATCCAAGTGTAATCCCAGGAAAATTCAAAGAAATTAAGGGCGTAGAAAATATAGATAAAATTGTTTTAATAGATCAAAGCCCAATAGGCAGAACACCAAGATCAAATCCAGCCACATATACTGGTACTTTTGATACCATAAGGGATGTGTTTGCTGAAACCTATGAAGCTAAGGCTAGAGGCTATAAAAAAGGTAGATTTAGCTTTAATGTCAAGGGTGGAAGATGTGAAGCATGTAAAGGTGATGGAATTATCAAGGTGGAAATGCATTTTTTATCTGATGTGTATGTACCATGCGAAGTTTGTAAAGGCAAGCGCTATAATCGGGAAACATTGCAAGTAACTTATAAGGGAAAAACCATTTCTGATGTCCTAGACATGACTGTAGAAGAAGGTTTAGAATACTTTGAAAATCATGCAAAGATTAAGAACAAACTACAAACGCTTAATGATGTAGGTTTAGGATATATAAAAATTGGCCAACCATCTACTCAATTATCTGGCGGAGAAGCACAAAGAATTGAGCAAGAAATCAACGGGAAAAACTTTATACGTATTAGATGAACCAACAACAGGTTTACATGCAGCAGATATTCATAAGCTTATTGACGTTTTAAATAAATTAGTTGATAGTGGAAATACTGTAATTGTGATAGAACACAATTTAGACGTAATAAAATGCGCCGATCATATAATTGATTTAGGACCTGAGGGTGGAGACGGCGGCGGCGAAATTGTCGCAATAGGAACACCTGAAGAAGTAGCAAAGGTCGAAAAATCCTATACGGGCAAATATTTGAAGGACATTTTAACTAAATCGTAACACTTTAATAAAGAATAATGAGTATAATATAGATATGGATTTATAAATTTATTATCAATAACGGGGGATGATTGATTGAAAAAGAAAATATTTTTATTGTTAGCAATGGTGTTAGTACTTGCCATTCCGACTGAAGCTCATGCTAGCTTTGTAAGACAGAACAATTTTCTCAACGAAAAGAATAGTGCAGAGAAAACTGCGCAAATTAAAAAGTTTCAAGCATTAAATAATTTAGTAGCGGATGGTTCCTTTGGAACTTTGACTAAATCTGTGCTTTATGATGAAGCCTATAAAGTAGCTGACACGGTAGTATCTCCACCTACAAAAGATTATTGGATAGTTGTAAATACTACAACTAGAGTATTAACCTTATATAAGGGAAATAACGTAGTTCACAAGTACGCAGTTGCAGTAGGGACAAGTAGTACTCCTACACCTAATGCGAAAGGAACAATTTCAAATAAAGCTGTAAACCCTGCTTGGGGTGGGATGTTTGGGAAATATGAACCAAAGGCAGCTAATGACCCTAAAAACCCACTTGGCGAGAGATGGCTAGGTCTAAATTTAGGTTCTAAGCATAGGGGCTATGGAATTCATGGAACTATTCTTCCTGCACAAATTGGAAGAACTGTTTCCAACGGATGCATCAGGATGTTTAATTATGATATCGAAGAAGAATTATTTCCAATTGTGAAAGTTGGCACTCCAGTTTGGTTAGGAGATGCAAAAACTTTGGAATCTTGGGGAGTTACTCAAGTGGTTTCCAAAGAAATAGTTGTAGCTACAGAAAATACAACGACAGCACCAACTACGCCTATTGCTGATGTAACAGTTCCGGTTTTAGATGGGTCTTCAACTGATGCAGTTGTTGAAGAAACTACAAATACTACGGAAACAATTAGAGAAGAACAAATAGAACAAGATGTTGAAGCAGGGATTCAAACAATAAAATTTGGAGATATAGCATATTAATGTGTGGAGCTTTTAACTTAGAAGACGATATCATAGGTTATTTAAAGTCTTATGGTTATCTATTTGACCTTGATGATGAGGCAGAATTAAAACCAGGAGACTTTTTCCCCAATGGGAATTCACTTATATTGAGGGGAAAGGAATCCCCAAAGGCTGAGGCTATGCGTTGGTATTATGCTCTGGGTGATGGAAAAACAAATGTATTTAATTGTAGATCAGAATCCATATTCGAAAAGAAAATGTTTAGCACTTCCATAACTAACAGAAGATGTATTATACCTGTGTCCCACTATTATGAGTGGATGGGCGAAAAGGGTAAAAAAGAAAAATATGAAATATTTGATAAAAATGACGATCCATTTTTCCTAGGCGGAATATTCAATCGATTTAAGGTAAAAGACGAAGTTTTTGAAGGTTTTTCGATTATAACGAAGGAATCAGTTGGCGAAGTTAAAGAAATCCATAATAGGATGCCGATCGTCATTGACATAAAAAATATATCAAATTGGCTAGATAATAATACAGATTTAAGAATAATACGTAATATGATGATGGAGGAAGTACTGCTAAAAACAAAATTATCACTATAATTGGCATTTAAGTTTAATCTTAAATGCTTTTTTGCTATAATAGATAAGACAAAATAGGGGTGAATTATGAATAAATTTTTAATTATAGATGGAAGCTCAATACTCTTTAGGGCATATTATGCATTGCCGCCCATGAGTACAAAAGACGGCAAAAGTACAAATGCAATTTTAGGATTTACAAATATACTATTAAACTCTATAGAGATGATTAAGCCAACTCATATAGCAGTTTGTTTTGATTTGTCTGAACCTACATTTAGACACGAGATGTATAAGGATTATAAAGGAACCAGAATGAAAGCTCCTGAAGAATTATCTGAGCAGTTTGGTCATATAAAAAATGTGTTAAACGGGTTTGGAATTAAATATTTTGAGAAGGCAGGTTATGAAGCGGATGACTTGGCTGGAACCCTATCAACTAGGGCAAATGAAGCAGGTGTAGATACCTTTCTACTATCTGGTGACAAGGACTATATGCAGTTAGTGGATTCTAATACCGAGTTGTTATTGACAAAAAAGGGTGTAAGCGAACTAAAGATATATGGTACTAAGGAAATAATTGAAGAGTTTGGTATAGAACCTAAGCAGTTCATCGATTTAAAGGCATTGATGGGTGACAAGTCAGACAACATTCCTGGTGTGCCTGGTGTGGGTGAAAAAACTGCTCTTAAATTGATTCATGAATTTGGGAATCTAGAGACTCTATATGAAAATATTGGAAGTCTTAAGCCTTCAAAAGTTAATCAAAATATAATTGACAGTAAAGATATTGCTTTTATAAGTAGAGATTTAGCAACTATTGATATAAACGTTGATTTTGATTATTCAATTGATGAGTTAAAGTTAAATGATGACTATGGAATTAAGTTAATTGACGTATTAAGTGAATTTGAATTAAATAGCATTTTAAAAAGATTAAATCTAGAAGCTAATAATTCACCCGTTATTGAGGTAAAAAAATATGAGATTATTCTCAATAAAAATGCAGGTGAAATAATTGATATTGCAAAAAAATCCAAAACACTTGCATTTAAGATTCTATCTGATGGTAAACCGTATAATAACTTTACTCCAATTGCCATTGGGTTTTTAATCGAAGATAAAAATTACATTAATATATTAGCTGATGGAAATTTAAATTCATTCAAATCAATTTTTGAAGATAAAAATGTAGAAAAACTTTCCTATGATATAAAAGAAGATATATTAAATTTAATGAATCAAGGCATTAAGTTGGAAAACTATATCGGTGACATCAAAATCGCCGAATATATATTGAACCCAATAGACACAAATTACAGCGTAATTAGAATAGCCTTGAAATACAATGTACATGTTGGTGAACAGTTTGAAGCCATGGAATCTAATAAAAAGTTAGTTTTCAAAGAATTGAGTTATGATGAAATCAGTATTTATCTTACAAATGTTTTAAACACCTGTCATTTAGCTCATCAATTTCAATTGGAAGAGCTGGAAAAGAGAAATCAATTAAGCCTGTATAATGATATGGAGCTGCCATTAGTGACGGTTCTAGCGGACATGGAGCATGAGGGCGTCTATGTAGATATTAATGCATTGTCTGAAATAGGGCAAACTATTTCATTTGAATTGGAAGCTATCGAAAGCGAAATTTATTCTATAGTCGGCGAAACATTCAATTTAAATTCGCCAAAACAATTGGGTGTAATATTGTTTGAAAAATTAAATTTGCCAGTAATAAAAAAGACAAAAACTGGATACTCCACTGATATCGAAGTATTGGAACGATTAGAAGATCAGCATGAAATAATAAAGTATTTGATTAGATATAGAACTCTTTCTAAGTTAATGGGAACCTATGTTGATGGGTTAATGAGGTATATCAACCCTACATCAGGACGAATTCATTCTAATTTCAGCCAAACGGTAGCAGCTACCGGTAGATTATCAAGCATAGACCCCAATCTTCAAAATATTCCTGTGAGAACTGAAGAGGGAAGACTGTTTAGAAAAATCTTCAAGGCTAAAGATGAAAATCATAAGTTTATTGATGCTGACTATTCTCAAATAGAACTTAGACTCTTAGCGGACATTTCCAACGACAAGGGAATGATTAAAGCCTTTGAGAACAAAGAAGATATTCATAGAAGTACAGCAGCCAAAGTATTTGATATTGATATTGATGATGTTTCACAGCTTATGAGAAGTAGGGCTAAGGCTGTAAACTTTGGAATA
>CAYUJY010000062.1:9822-10262 GCA_964445145.1 uncultured Peptoniphilaceae bacterium
GAAGCCAAACTATATATAGACAATTATCTTGAGAAATATGCTGGTATTGCAAAGTACATGAATAATATTGTTGAAACTGCAAAAGAAAACGGATATGTAGAAACAAAGTTTAATAGAAGACGTGATTTACCTGAGCTCCAATCGAGAAACAATAATGTAAGGAAATTTGGAGAAAGAATTGCATTAAACATGCCGATTCAAGGTACGGCGGCTGATATAATAAAGATTGCAATGATAAATGTCTATAGAGCACTATCTGAAAAAGGATTAAAGTCTAAATTAATTTTGCAAGTACACGATGAGCTAATTGTTGAAGCTCCTATTGATGAAGTTGAAATCGTCAAGGAAATGCTAGTCGAAAAAATGCAAGAAGCTACAACCCTTAAGGTACCGCTAGTTGTAGCTTCTTGCATTTTTTCGACTAGCATTTCCTTGACGAT
>CAYUJY010000063.1:0-10247 GCA_964445145.1 uncultured Peptoniphilaceae bacterium
TAGTTCTAGATTGATTGACAGACCTATTAGACCTTTGTTCCCTGAAGGATATAGAAATGACGTTCAAATAATCGCTACAGTATTATCAGCTGACCCTGAGTATCTACCAGAAATTGTAGCTATGATTGGTTCATCAATTGCATTATCAATATCTGACATTCCATTTGCAGGACCAACTGGATCTGTTAATGTGGGCTACGTAGACGGAAAATATGTAATTAATCCAACAGTGGCTGAAAGAGAACAATCGGATATATTTTTAGTTGTATCTGGAACAAAAGATGCCATCATGATGGTTGAAGCAGGAGCTGAAATAGTTTCTGAAGAAGTTATGCTTGGCGCTATTATGGCAGGTCACGAAGCTATTAAGGGAATATGCACTTTTATTGATGAAATAGTAGCTAAAGTTGGCAAAGAGAAAATCGAAGTTCCTCTAAGCCAAGTAGATCAATTGTTACTTGATGAAATTAGCAGCTTTGGAAAAGATTCCATCGATAATGCAATGAAGAACGCTAACAAAATGATTCGTTCTGATTTAACAGATCAAGCAATAAAAGCAATTCATACTAAATTCGATGAACTCTATCCTGAGAGAGTAAAAGAAATAAATGGTATTATTGACATATTAATAAACGAAGTATTTAGAGAGCAAATATTGAAAGATAGAGAAAGACCAGATGGAAGAAAGTTTGATGAAATCAGATCTATTTGGTCAGAGGTTGGACTTATTCCTAGGACTCATGGTTCTGGATTATTTACTAGAGGACAGACTCAGGTGTTGACATTACTGACTTTGGGATCTAGCTCTGATGTCCAAATAATCGATGAAATGGGTTCAGATGAAAATAAAAGATATATGCATCACTACAATTTTCCTCCATTCTCAGTAGGTGATACAAGACCTCTTAGAAGCCCTGGAAGACGTGAAATAGGACATGGTGCACTTGCAGAAAAAGCATTAATTCCAGTTCTTCCTAAAGAAGAAGACTTTCCATATACAATAAGACTAGTATCTGAAGTGCTGAGCTCCAACGGTTCATCATCTCAAGCTAGTGTATGTGGGTCTACATTGGCACTTATGGACGGTGGAGTACCAATAAAAGCTCCAGTAGCTGGTATAGCAATGGGATTAGTAAAAGAAGATGATTTTGTATCAATATTAACTGACATACAAGGATTAGAAGATCATTTGGGCGACATGGACTTTAAGGTTGCGGGAACCAAGGAAGGTATAACTGCAATCCAAATGGACATTAAAATTGCTGGTATCGACGAAGAAATTCTGAGAGAGGCACTAGCTGAAGCCAAAAAAGGAAGACTTCATATTCTAGATAAGATGGCTGAAGCAATTACAGAACCAAGGGAAGAATTATCCAAATACGCTCCATTGATTTTCACTATGCAAATTAATCCTGAAAAGATTGGTGAAGTTATTGGCTCTGGTGGAAAAACTATTAATAAAATTATAGAAGATACCGAAGTTAAAATAGATATTGAAGATGATGGTAGAATTTTCATCGTGGCTACTTCAAAAGAAAATGCTGATAAAGCTATTGAAATCATATCCACAATCGTAAAAGATATAGAAGTTGGCGAAGTATATAAAGGTAAAATCGTTAGAATTACAAACTTCGGTGCTTTTGTAGAATTAGTGAAAGGCAAAGAAGGACTTCTTCACATTTCCCAAATCGCTCATGAAAGAGTGAATAAAGTTGAAGATGCTTTAAAAGTTGGTGATTTTATTGCTGTAAAGGTTACAGAAATTGACAAGCAAGGAAGAGTTAATCTTTCTAGAAAAGTATTACTTCCAAAACCAGTTAAAGAAGAAACCAATGATGATAAAAACGAAAAAACTGAAGTAGTAACAGACGAAAATAAAACTGTAGAATAATTTATTAAAGGTCATAGTCTAATTGATTTATGACCTTATTTTCATTTATTTAAAGACATAAATGTGCTAAAATCAATATAAGGATATAAAGGAGGTTATTATGTCTATCAGATTAAGTAATGAAAACGGAAATATTATCTTGGAATCAAAAGTTATTGCAACAATAGCTGGTTATTCAGCGTTAAACAGCTATGGAATAGTTGGCATGGCTACAAAAAATACTACGGAAGGAATTTTTGAACTTTTAAAATTTGACTTCTTAACAAAGGGGATTTTTGTAACTACTGAAAATGATGAAATTAACATAGATTTGCATGTGATATTGGAATATGGTATGCAAATCGCTGTTGTTGCGCAAAATATTGTAGATAATGTTAAATATAATATAAAACAATCAACTGGCCTTGACGTTACTAATGTAAATGTCATTGTACAAGGAATTAGGGTTGATTGATAATCGGAGGAATGTAACTTGGATAGTATTAAAATAAATGGATTAAGAGACTCGCTAAAAGCAGCGATGAATAACTTGTCTAGAAACAAATCCACAGTAAATAATTTAAATGTTTTTCCAGTACCAGACGGTGATACTGGTACAAACATGTTAATGACAATAAAATCAGCTTATAAAGTAGCTATGGAAAGTGAGACTCCTGAAGATATAAAAACTCTAATGAAGAACTTTAGTAAAGGCTCACTACTAGGAGCTAGAGGAAACTCTGGAGTTATTTTGTCTCAATTGATACGTGGTTTTGCAGAAGCAATACCAGATAAAGTGACGGAATTAACCATTCCCGATATAGTCAAGTGTTCAGAAAAAGCAGCTACAATAGCTTATAATGCTGTAATGAAACCTACAGAAGGTACAATATTAACCGTAGCTAAGGATATATCTATTGCTGCAAAAAAATATCCACGTAAGGAAAAGGATGTATTAAAGTTTTATGAATATATTCTAGTTGAAGCTCATAAATCATTAAAACGAACTCCGGATTTACTCCCTGTTTTAAAAGAGGCTGGAGTCGTAGATGCAGGTGGTAGCGGACTAATTTATTTGTTGGAAGGTGCCTACATGTACTTGTCAGGTGATACTTCTATTTTAACATCGGATGATATAGTAGAAACAGCACAAAGTACAATTGAGCATGATCATGCAGCTCACGCTAGTGGAGACATTAAATTTAGTTATTGTACTGAATTTATTCTAAGTGTAATGGCAGATACCAAAGTTGATGTTGAAAAGGAACTTAAGAATAATTTTAACAAAGCTGGAGATTCCCTAATAGTAGTTGGGGAAGATGATATATTTAAAGTACACGTTCATACAAACAATCCTGGCTTAGTTTTGGAAAAAGCATTGGAATTCGGCACTTTACAAGATATCAAAATCGATAATATGAAGCTTCAACACAGTGAGAGAATGTTTACTGCCGAAGAATATGGAAATAGTAAAAACGAGGTTAAACCAGCATCTAACGAACACTTTAAGAATGCTTTTATTGCCGTTTCAGCTGGGAAAGGCTTCGATGAAATATTTTCAAGCTTGAATGTTGCAAAAATTATTTCTGGCGGACAAACAATGAATCCTAGTACTGAGGATATTCTCTCCGCCATCGATGAACTAAATGCAGATAATATTTTCATTCTACCGAATAATAGCAATATTATTTTAGCAGCAGAACAAGCTAGAACAATTTCCAATAAAAACATATATGTGGTTCCTACCAACAATATGCCACAGGGCATAGTTGCGGTACTTTCACTAATGGAAGAAAATAGCCCTGAAGAAAACTTTGACGCAATTATGGAATCTATCAATTCTCTAGTTTCTGGTGAGGTAACTTATGCAGTTAGAAACACCACAATAAATGGAACTGAAATAAAAGAAGGCGAAATCATTGGACTAGCTGCTAAAAATATTTTAGCAAATGGAAATGATGCGGTGGAAGTTTGTTTTGAGCTAATAAACAACTTGTATGATGAAGATAAAAGTCTCCTTGCAATTTATTATGGGGAGGATACAAAGGATGATGATGTTACAAGGTTAACTGAGTTAGTAGAAGAAAGGTATCCTGAATTGGGAATAGATGCTGTCTATGGAGGACAACCACTTTATTACTTTATTATATCATTAGAATAACATGCTAAAACTAAAAGAAACAAAAGTAAAATTTCTTAAAGGAATCGGACCAAAAAAAGAACAATTATTAAACAAATTAAATATTGTCACAATAATGGATTTACTTGAGTATTTTCCTAGATATTATGAAGATATGACTACAATATCAAAAATATCTGATCTAAATGAAGAAAAGTCAATTTATAAAATAAAAGTTGTTTCTGATTCTACGCTTAGATATATAAAAGGAAAAATGTCTATACTTTCAATGATGGTAAGTGATGATTCAAGAGAGGCTGAATTAATATTTTTTAATCAGCCTTTTTTAAAAAACCTAATAAAAAAAGGACAAACCCTTATAGTATCTTCAATTCTAAAACAATCTGGTGTTAGACTACAACTCACTGCACCAAAAATTTTAAAAAGTAATGATATAGGAGGAATGTCACCAGTTTATGCACTGACGAAAGGTTTGGGTAATAAAGATATGCAAAAATTTATCCAAACGGCACTGGAACTTTATTCCAATGAAATCACTGAATTTCTGCCTACTTACCTAAAAGAAAAATATGGCTTAATAGATTATGATACAGCTATAAAATATATCCATTTCCCCCAAAATGCAGATGAATCTAAGGCAGCACGCAAGCGACTCGCATTTGATGAAATTCTAACACTACAGTTGGCGATTCTTCAGCTAAAAGGTTCTGATGTAGTTATTGAATCTGTAAAATTAGAAAATAAGGAAAAAGAATTGTCAGAGTTTGAAGATAGTCTTCCTTTTAAACTAACTAATGCTCAGAAAAAAGTTATTTCAGAAATTAATGGAGATTTATTTGAATCAAAAAAGATGAACAGATTATTGCAAGGTGACGTAGGCTCAGGGAAAACTGTTGTTGCATCCATGGCAATTTACAGTGCATTTCTGAATGGATATCAATCGGCATTAATGGTCCCAACTGAAATACTTGCAAAACAGCATTATGAGTCAATTTCCGCACTATTTGATGGAACTGGACTAAAAGTTGGATTGCTTACTGGCGATTTAAAACCGAAGGAAAAACAACTTGTACAATGGAAGATTGCTAATAATTCATATGATTTAGTTATAGGCACCCATGCGTTAATTCAAGATAAAGTAGTATTTAATAACCTTGGCTTAACTATTACTGACGAACAACATAGATTTGGAGTACAACAGCGTAAAACTTTATCCACAAAGGGTGAAATGCCAAATAATCTCGTTATGACTGCTACGCCAATACCAAGGACATTAGCATTGGTATTATATGGAGATATGGATATTTCAACTATAGATGAATTACCACCAAATAGAAAATCAATCGATACTATTGTCGTTGACGAAAGCTACCAAGAAAGGCTTGATGGATTTTTATTAAAGCAAATTGAAGAAGGTAGACAAGCTTATGTTGTTTGTCCACTGATAGAAGAAGGGGAATCTAATTTAAACTCCCTTGAAAAAGTATATAAACACTATACCTCAAAAAAATTCGATGGATTAAATGTTGCGTATATTCATGGTAAATTAAAAAATGATGAGAAATCGGATATTATGGAAAGATTTTTAAATGGGGATATAGACGTTTTAATTTCAACTACTGTCATAGAAGTTGGAATAAATGTACCAAACGCAACTCTAATGATAATTTTTGATGCCGATAGATTTGGATTATCACAGCTTCACCAGCTAAGAGGGAGAGTAGGAAGAGGATCAAACAAATCCTATTGTGTACTTATAAACAATAATACATCAGATACTTCCTACAGAAGAATGAAAATTATGCAAAATTCAAACGATGGATTTTATATAGCAGAAAAGGATTTAGAGCTAAGGGGACAAGGTGAATTACTAGGAAATAGACAACATGGAGTTCCAGAATTTAAAATGATAAATTTAGTAACTGACATAGATTTAATAGAAAAAGTTAAACTTGAAAGTGTCGATATTTATAATAAAATACGTGAAAAAAACAAAGATTATGAAGGTTTAAGAGAAAGAACAAAGTGGTTGGTGGAAGAGATTGATTTAATTACAAATTAAACTTGTTAATAGCTTTTTCTTGTGCTAATATTTTTGTAGAGGGATTATGAGGATAATTACAGGAATAAGAAAAGGTATGAATTTAGAAACAGTAGACGGAATTAACACACGCCCGACAGAATCAAGAATTAAAGAATCATTGTTTAATATATTGGGAGATGTGTCTGATTCGCGTGTTTTAGATTTGTTTGCTGGTTCAGGTGCAATTGGATTAGAATTTTTAAGCAGGGGAGCAAATAGTGTATCCTTTATCGAAAACAATCCAGATAGTCTAAAGGCATTAAAGAAGAATATTGACAAATTTAAAACAGAAAATGCAATTGTAATTAATAAGGACTACAAAGCCGCATTAACTGAATTATCTGAAAAATCAATCCTATTCGACTACATATATGTGGATCCCCCTTACGACAAACTCGAATATTATGAGTATGCTTTAGAATTTATTTTTAAGAATAATTTATTAGAAGACAAAGGATTGTTGATTATTGAAGCAAAAGAGGGTATTATTATAAATAATTTATCGTATTATGATAATATTGATACAAGAACATATCGCTCGACAATTATATATTTTTTACGGAGGAAAGAGGATTGAAAGTAATATATCCCGGAAGTTTTGACCCTGTGACAAACGGACATCTAGACTTGATTAAACGTGCCTCAAATACGTTTGACGAGATTGTCGTAGCAGTGTTAAACAACCAATCAAAAAATGCACTTTTTACATTAGACGAAAAGATTGATATGTTAAAGGAATCCTGTAAAATATATCCTAATGTTTCGATAGATTTTTTCAGTGGACTTTTGGTTGATTACGTCGAGTCTAAAAAAATATATACAATTATAAGAGGATTGCGTGCTATATCCGATTATGAAAACGAAATGAGAAATGCATTGGCAAATAAGAATTTGAACAAGCGAGTGGAAACACTATTTATGGTTTCTAGCACTGAATACACATTTCTCAGTTCCAGTGTTGTCAAGGAGATTGCTAGTTTTAAAGGTGACGTAAGTAAGTTAGTACCTGATAACGTAAATGATGCACTAATTAAAAAATATAAATAAACGGAGGATTTAGAATGGATATTTTAAAAACAATTGATGAATTGGAAGAAATAATTGAGACTGCTGGTTCAATTCCTTTCTCAGGCAAGATTTCTGTAGACAAAACTAAACTATTGGAATTGGTACAAACTCTGCGCTTGGAGCTACCTAATGAGATAAAGGAAGCTACTTGGATTAAAGATGAAAGAGATAGAATAATCGGAGAGGCAGATAAAGAAGCTACAGAAAAAATGGCGCTCGTAGAAGCGAAATCTGCTGAACTTTTAGACGAAAACTATATTATGAAGTTAGCTTATGAAAAAGCAGAATCTATTGTAAATCAAGCAAACGAAGAATCGGCAAAGATTAGACAAGGTGCTAGAACATACGCAGATGAAGTATTGCAAAATACACAAGAAAATTTATCCGAAGTTATTAGAATAATAAATAATAACAGACAACAATTAAAAAATTAACCGCGGCTTATAACCGCGGTTTTTTATGCTCCTAAATATGCTTTTTTTACCTTTGGATCGTCTCTTAATTGTTTTGCTGGACCTTCCATTATAATTTTACCCGTTTCTAGTACATATGCTCTATCAGCGATGGAAAGTGCCATCTTAGCATTTTGCTCTACAAGTAAAATTGTAGTTCCACTTTCATTTAGCTTTTTAATCGTATCAAATATTTCCTTTACGAATAATGGCGATAATCCCATTGATGGTTCATCTAAGAGCAGTAGGGAAGGTCTAGACATAAAAGCTCTACCTATGGCTAGCATTTGCTGCTCACCACCAGATAAAGTTCCCGCTCTTTGATTTTCCCTTTCCTTCATCCTTGGAAACATCTTATATACGGTTTCGATATCATTTTTCTTGCTTTGGACTGTGTCTTTAATTGCGAAGGATCCTAATTTTATGTTATCGGATACGGAAAGATTTGTAAATATCCTTCTACCTTCAGGTACTTGAGCAATGCCCATCCAGTTTATTTTATGAGCTCTCTCCCTGGTAATATCTCTATCCATATATGAAATACGACCACTTTTTGATCTAATAATCCCTGAGATTGTTTGTAAAATGGTAGTTTTTCCTGCGCCATTGGCACCTATCAATGTGACAATTTCACCTTTTTCAACCTTGAGGTTAGCATCTTTTATTGCATGAATATTTCCATAAAATACATTTAAATCATCAACTTCTAACATTGCCATTTACTACACCTCCTGTTCATCTGAACCCAGATAAGCCTCAATAACTTCAGGTTCATTTATTACACCTGCAGGTAAGCCTTGAGCAATAGTCTTTCCATGATTTAATACCAAGAGCCTTTCGCAAATTCCTAATACTAAAGACATATCGTGTTCAATCAATAAAATAGCAACACCGAACTCATCTCTTATAAATTTTATCGTATCCATCAACTCATTGGTCTCATTGGGATTCATACCAGCAGCAGGCTCATCCAATAACAAAAGCTTTGGATTAGTAGACATCGCTCTGGCAATCTCTAACTTTCGTTGCTGTCCATAGGCTAGGTTACCAGCCGCAACATCGTAATATTTTTCCAATTGAAATATTTTCAAAATTTCCATAGAATCATCAAAAAGCTTTTTTTCTTCATTCCAAAATGAAGGTAATCTCAATGATCCAGACAAGAAACCATATTTTTGCAAATAATTATGAGCAATCATTACATTTTGTATAACGGTCAAAGATTTAAACAACCTAATATTTTGGAATGTTCGAGCCAATCCCATTCGTACCAGTTCGTAGGTTTCAACATTTTTAATCATTTGGTCAGAAAAAGTGTAAGACCCAGAGGTAGCTTGATATACCCCTGTTAAAACGTTAAAAACGGTCGTTTTACCAGCTCCATTAGGGCCAATCAAACCAACCAGTTCACGTGGTTTTATTTCCAAGGAAAAGTCAGATAGAGCCTTTAAACCTCCAAAGGAAATAGAGAGGTCTTTAGCTGTCAATATACTGTTGGTCATACATTCACCTCATTCTTCCTTCCAAATATTTTATCAGTAATAGCTGAAAGATTAAATTCCTTCCTGCCCAATAGTCCAGTAGGTCTAAAAAGCATCATAACAATCAAAGTTAAGGAATAGATAATCATTCTATAATCGGCAAAGGACCTTAAAAATTCAGGTAAAATGGTTAATATAATTGCAGAAATTATTGAGCCTGTAAAAGAACCCATTCCACCTAAAACTACCATAACAAGAATATTTATTGAGTAATTATAGTCAAACCCTTTGGGAACAATTATTCCAATATTATGGGCATAGATGCCCCCAGCTATACCTGCGAAGATTGCAGATATAATAAATGCAAATGTCTTGTAATAAGTCGTGTTTATTCCAGATGCTTCACTTGCAATTTCATCTTCACGAATAGCCAACACAGCTCTACCATGTCTAGAAGTCATTATTGAATACATTAATGCTACAGAAATTACCATAATAAAATATATAACTGTAAAATCTTGCATCCAAGGAATACTTTTTAATCCTTGAGCTCCACCAGTAAATTTAAAAAATTCAATTAAAACTCTTATTATTTCTCCAAATGCTAAGGTTATTATTGCGAGGTAGTCGCCCTTTAGTCTAAGAGCAGGAATACCGATTAAAAAGCCTACAAATCCAGCAATAATCCCTGCCAATAAAAGCCCGATTAAATACCCTGGTAGACCTGGTATCATTCCACTTTTTGTAAATAACGCAGCTGCATATGCTCCTATTGACATAAATCCTGCATGTCCAAGATTTATTTGTCCTAAACACCCTACAGTGACGTTAAGACTTGTAGCCAGGATTATATTTATACATAGGAAATTTAAAACTGAACTTTGGTATCTATTTATAAATCCAGCATCTAAGGCGAATTTTAAGACAACATACAATATCATCACAAGAACGACTGTAATTATATAATTTATTTTCTTTTCTTTAGTCATAATTACACCTTCTCCTTAATGTTCTTGCCAAGTAGGCCATTAGGCATCACCAACAATACGATTATTAGTATCAAAAATACAACTGCATCTGCAAGTTGAGATGAAATATAAGCCTTTGTTAACGCTTCAAATATTCCTAATATTAATCCACCTAATACAGCTCC
>CAYUJY010000064.1:0-10223 GCA_964445145.1 uncultured Peptoniphilaceae bacterium
GGTCGGACGGATTGTCAAGGATGACCAATCCCTACAGACACCTATGTTACGAAATGAGGATTATTGCATAAAAAATAAATCAATGTGTATTAACCAATTTATTACATTATAATTTTTGAATTGCTAAATTTGGGTAAAAGATAGTAAAGTGCTAAATGGGGGGATGAGATATGAAATGGCGTGGACGTCAAAGTAGTTCGAATGTTGATGATAGAAGGCGCTCTAGTGGTGGCGGTGGATTTGGAGGAGGCGGAATGCCTAGAATGGGCATTGGTGGACTCATTCTATTAGCTGCTATTACACTCTTATTTGGTGGAAATTTAGGTGATGTAGTTAGGAACATAAACGTTGGACAGCCTACTTCCATTGAACAAAAATATACTCCATCTAAGGAAGAGGACGAATTAGCTGAATTTTCCAAGGTCGTACTTAAGGATACGGAAGATGTATGGAACGATATTTTTCCTAAGTACAATAGAGAATATCAAGAACCTGTAATGGTACTTTATACCGGGTCTGTAAATTCTGGTTGTGGCTATGCGAGCGCACAAGTGGGTCCATTTTATTGTCCTGCAGACAGTAAAGTATATATCGATTTAAGTTTTTATAAGGACCTTAGAACTAAATTTGGAGCTGAAGGCGATTTTGCCTTTGCTTACGTAATTGCCCATGAAGTAGGTCATCACGTGCAAAACCAATTGGGAATAGCTGACCAAATAAACAGATTGAGACAACAGCTCCCAGAAAAGGAATTCAACAAATACTCAGTGGCAATGGAGTTACAAGCAGACTATCTAGCTGGAGTTTTTGCATCATATCAACAAAATAAGGGTTATTTAGAGCATGGTGATATCGAAGAAGCGATGAATGCAGCTAATGCAATCGGCGATGATACACTACAAAGACGTGGTCAAGGTCACGTGGTTCCAGATAGTTTTACCCATGGAACGAGTGCACAGAGAATGGAATGGTTCGAAAAGGGATACCAAGCTGGAGATTTAAGTGAATGGGATACATTCGCAGCATTGGGATTGTAAATATAGCATTTAAGCCGTCTTTGAGATGGCTTTTTGATTGCTTAAGAGTTCTATTACCAAGATGTAGTATTTGTTAACAAAGGGGTATAATTATCAAGAGGTGAGTCAATGAAGATAAGTTTTTATGGAGCTGCCAAAATGGTTACCGGTTCCAATCATATGATAGAAGTAAATGGGAAAAAATTACTCTTAGACTGTGGAATGTACCAGGGTGGGTATGAAGAAGAGGCAATGAATAAAGAAGAATTCGAGTTCACTCCTTCTGACATAGATTACATTGTGCTTTCCCACGCCCATATCGATCATTCAGGTAGGATTCCAAAGTTGATTAAGGAAGGCTTCACAGGAAAAATAATTGCAACAATAGCGACTTATGATTTGAGTAAAATCATGCTTCTAGACAGTGCAAAAATTCAAGAAACGGATATAATGTGGGAGAATAAAAAGAGAGAAAGAAGTGGAAAACCATTACTTGAACCATTATATAGCGTTTCAGACGCAGAGAGAAGCTTTTCATATTTTGATTCTTATTATTATGAGCAGTTGATTAAAATAGATGACACCTTTACGGTTCGATTTACAGATGCAGGTCATATACTCGGCAGTGCTATCGTAGAGCTTTGGGTTACGGAGAATAACAAAAGCACCAAAATCGTATATTCAGGTGACATTGGAATGAAAAATAGGGCGATAATTAGAAATCCTTCATATGTTGATGATGCAGATTATTTGATATTAGAATCGACCTATGGCAATAGGATACATGAAAACTATGAAGATACCGCCCACAAACTGATTGAAATTATTGATGAAACCACCATGCGAGGTGGTTCGGTTGTAATTCCTTCTTTTGCCGTCGGCAGGACCCAAGAGTTACTTTATCAATTTAATAAGCATTATGATTCTGAAAATGTTGAGGAATATAAAAAGATTCCCATATATGTGGATAGCCCAATGGCAATAAATGTAACGGAAGTATATGAAAAAAACTCAGAGCTATTTAATGATGAGACCAAGGAAATGATAATGAAGGGTGACAATCCATTTACATTTTCCAATCTTCATTATGTACAAAGTGTTGAGGAGTCTAAAATGCTCAACAAGAGTTCCTATCCAAAGGTTGTTATATCAGCCAGCGGTATGGCAGATGCAGGTAGGGTAAGGCATCACCTAAAGCATATGCTTTGGGATGATAGAAACACCGTATTGTTCGTCGGCTATCAAGCACAGGGTTCCACTGGTCGTAGAATACTAGATGGGCATAAGAAAATAAAAATACTAGGCGAAGAGGTTGCAGTAAAGGCTAAGATTGAAAGTTTACAAGGATTATCTGCCCATGCTGATTTACCCATGTTGTTGGAATGGGTTGGAAAATTTAAAAATAAACCTAAAAAGATATTTTTAGTCCACGGTGAAGATGATTCCCTAGAAAACTTGAAGAAAGAAATCGAAGAAAAATTTAACATACCTTGCAAGATTGCTATTATGGATGAAGAGGTGGAAATAAATAACTTTGGAGACAGTGTAGTGAGAACTGCAGTAAGTGATATAGAGAAGCGCGCGCAAATAGAAAAGGAAATTGAAGAAGTAAAGATCCTTTATGAAACTTATAATAAGAAAACTCAAGAGGAAAAAACAGAAAAATATATTCGTAAACATTATGATGAATATAGTCTGGCACTTTTGGATTTAAAGAATAAGCTGATGGAATTAATTATGATGGAAGGAAAATGACAAAAGACGGTAACCACCGTCTTTTTTAGTGACAAATTGTTGGTTTTATGGTATTTTAGTTAAGCAACTAAATTTGTTGGAGGAAATATGCGAATAATAATAACAGAAAATTACAACGATATGAGTAATGTAGCAACAGATATAATAGCAGCACAATTAATACTAAATCCTGATTCAGTATTGGGTCTAGCTACTGGAAGCACGCCTACTGGCATGTATGAAGGGCTAGTTAAATTATATAATGATGGAAGAATTGATTTTAAAGATGTAGTTACATTTAATTTAGATGAGTATTGTGGACTGCCTGATGAAAACGACCAAAGTTACCATTATTTTATGGACAAAAACCTACTCTCAAAGGTAAACGTGGCTCCTGAAAACATAAATATACCAAGTGGTGTGGCAGATGATATGGAAAAAACCTGTGTTCAATATGATGAAAAAATTCAATCCTTCGGAGGAACTGATATTCAAGTCCTTGGCATAGGTGTAAATGGCCATATAGGATTTAATGAACCTGGAGATGTATTCGTTGGGGAAACCCATATTATAGATTTAGACGAAACCACAATCGAAGCAAATGCGAGATTTTTCGAAAAGAAAGATGATGTCCCAAAGCAAGCCATAACCATGGGTATGAAGAGCATAATGAGTGCGGGACGCATTTTATTAATGGCTTCAGGTAGTGGAAAAGCTAAGGCAATATACGACGCCATTAAAGGTCCAATAACTCCACTTGTCCCAGCTAGTATTTTACAACTACACGAGGATGTAATCGTGGTGGTTGATAAGGAAGCAGCAAAATTAATTACTGACATGGTATAATAGTTAATTTGCTGTTAATATTTAAATTTTTTGTATTTTGTGTTATGCTTAGGTAACAAGTCTTTAGGAGGAAAATATGGATAAAAAAATTAAAAATTATATTTTATATTCATTACTATTTTTGGTACTTATTGGATTTTCGTTCACGCCATTATTTGGCAATGAATTTTTGTGGAAACCAGAGAATAATAAAAGCGTACCATATAATGGCATCTATTTTGATGTACCTACTAACATTTCCAACCTAAAGGTTGTCAGGTCACAAAGAGCAGCCACAGATGGAAATTTAGTTTCATACGATATTGAATTTGAATATGCGGGAACGGACTCTAGCATGAGAGTAGTAGGAATGCTTGCCGAACAATCATTTTTTGGAGATACAGTAGTACCTAAACACAGTAATGCCACGCTAAAGGGTGAATATGAAAACATTAATAATAAATTGTTTTCAGAAATATTAACCCAACGTGCACTTTATATGAAGACACCAGAATATAAATTAGCAAGTACCTCCCAAATCAGAATTCCCATGAGTGAATCTGTGAAAAACTATAAGTTTAAACTTACTTACAAGCCGAGATACTTGGTTTATAGCGAAAATAATGTGCTTGGAAACATGTCTGTATTTTTAACGAATGCACGTGTAGATAGCTTTACTGATACGGAATATACGGACCATCACGAAACCCAAAGCTTCGTAGAGGGTGGAATGTATGTGAATACTTTGGAGATGTACAACTCTACCAAAATTGCAAATATCAATACATTTAAAAACGTAAACAACGTCATATTTATTTTAAGTGTCATACTACTTTTGGCTTTAATATGGTTAGACAAAATGCCAAATGAATACTTCGCCATAGGGATTATGATGGTGAGTGCATTGACCATATATAGATTCCTAGAGACAGGCGTTACCACAAAGGCTGCATTATTTGTTTTTCCTGTCATTGGTTTTGTAATTGTTCTACTAGGAAGATTTATGAAGCGTTCTAAATTTAATTTAAACAGATACGATTTACCACAAGGTTTAGTAGGTGCCATATTATTGACAGTTTTAGCCGTATTTGTATACGTAATACCAAAAACATTTTAATACTCCGCAAGGAGTATTTTTTTGTGAAAAATGAAGTAAACATTTCATTTTCCTTCATTATGAAAAGGTTTTTCCTTCATTTTTACATTTTGAAACATCATAAATTATAGAAATTTCAAGGCTTGTAAAGGTTTTCATTAAATTGCTTAACAACAATATATTGAAATAAAAATATTTTTTCGTTTCAAATAATCAGCTTGAAAGCTTGCAACAATCAAGGTTTACAGTTTTTTAATTCTTGCAAATATAAATGATTATGCTATAATTAAGAAAAGTGAAAGCTTTTATGAAAAACATAGCTCACATTAAAACTAGGAGGTTGTAAATGGGAAAGAAATTAGTATTAGGAGTTATTGGAGCTGATGCACACGCAGTTGGTAACAAAATCATGGATCATACGCTTACAAAAGCAGGCTATGAAGTTGTTAACATCGGTGTACTATCATCTCAAGAAGACTTCATTAATGCAGCAATCGAAACCAAAGCAGATGCGATTTTGGTGTCTTCACTTTACGGACAAGGAGAGCTTGACGTTAAAGGATTAAGAGAAAAGTGTGATGAAGCAGGACTAGAGGGAATCAAACTCTATGTAGGCGGAAACATAGTTGTAGGAAAGCAAAACTGGGAAGATGTTTGCGGAAGATTCGAAGCAATGGGATTCGATAGAATCTACAAGCCAGGAACTTCAGTAGAAACTACAATTAGAGATCTTAAAGAAGACTTAGGAGAGTAGTATGAACTGCTATTTGTTTATTGATTTTGGAAGCACATTTACCAAATTAACCTTGGTGGACATTGAAAAGGAAGAAATTGTAGGTACGGACAAATCCTATACTACAGTTGAAACCGACGTAATGATTGGATATGAAAATGCACTAAACAATTTGAAGTCCAAGATCAATTTTGATGAAATCAATATTGAAAAAATTACTGCTTGTTCATCGGCTGCCGGAGGCTTGAAAGTTGTTGCTATCGGACTTGTACCGGAGCTGACTGCTGAAGCTGCAAAACGTACAGCATTAGGTGCGGGTGCTAGAATCATTAACACATACAGTTTCAACCTTAACGATGATGAGATGCAGCAGATTAAAAACTCAAAGCTCGATATGATATTGCTGGCTGGTGGGACAGACGGCGGGAACTCTGAGTGTATAATCCACAATGCAAACATGATTGCAAAACACGAATTAAAAGTACCGATAGTTGTTGCTGGAAACAAAAGTGCCAATGATGAGATTAAAAGAATATTCGGCGATAAAATAACATACCACATCACTGAGAACGTTATGCCAACATTGAATAAAATCAATGTTGAACCTGCCAGAGAAACAATCAGAAACATTTTTATGAAAAATATCGTAAAAGCAAAGGGAATGGAGAATGTTCATAATTTCCTTGATGGAATTGCGATGCCTACGCCTGCCGCCGTATTAGGTGCAGCGAGGGTATTTTCTGAAGGAACTGAATTGGAAGATGGAATAGGTGAATTAATAGTAGTAGACATAGGTGGAGCAACCACGGACGTCCACTCCATATGTGACGGAATGCCTACGAAACCAGGTGTAATGTTTAGAGGACTTGAAGAGCCATTTGCTAAGAGAACTGTGGAGGGTGACTTAGGAATGAGATACTCAGCGCTGGCTGTATATGAAGCTGCTGGTTTGAGAATGGTAAAGAAGTTCATCAACGCAGAAAACTACGATGTGGAAGCTGAATTCAGAAGGAGATATGAACATACTTCCTTCGTAGCCACAGAAGAGAAAGACAAAGCTTTCGATTTAGGTATGGCTAAAATATGTACCTCTCTGTCCATGGGTAGACATGCTGGTACGATAGAAATGATGTATTCACCACTGGGTGTAGCCTATAACCAAGAAGGCAAGGACTTATCTAAGGTAAAATATCTTCTGGGTACGGGCGGAGTTATTATCAATAACGAAAATCCTTTGGAAATATTGAAAGCTGGACTTTTCACAGAAGAAGTTCCAAATTCACTAAGACCTATGGAACCGAAATTTATGGTGGATAAAGAATATATTCTATCATCCATGGGACTACTGGCAACAATAAACAAAGATATGGCTGTAAGAATGCTTAAGAAATATATTCAAATTATATAGGAGACAATACATGGATATAAAATTTAGAAAATTGACTGAAGAGGAATTCTTCAAAGAGAGAGAAGAAGTACTTAAAGGATGGCCAACAGGAAAAGACGTTGACCTACAAGACGCTGTTGACTATTTAAAAGCTCTTCCTGATCACAAAAACTTTGCTAAGAAACTAGTTAAAGCTAAGGAAATGGGAATTACTACAGCTCAACCAAGAGCAGGTGTTGCACTTATTGATGAGCACATTGAACTACTAAGATTTTTACAAGATGAAGGTGGAGCAGACTTCTTACCATCAACAATTGACGCATACACTAGACAAAACAGATACGAAGAAGGCGAAAGAGGAATTAGAGAATCTCAAGCAGCTGGAAGAAGCTTACTAAACGGCTTCCCGGCAGTAAACCACGGCGTTAAAGGCTGTAGAGAAGTATGTGAAGCAGTAGACCTTCCACTACAACTTAGACATGGTACTCCAGACTCTAGATTACTAGCTGAAATCGGACATGCTGGTGGATACACTTCTAACGAGGGTGGAGCTATTAGCTACAACATTCCATATGCTAAAAGCGTTCCTATGGAAAAAACAATCAGCACATGGCAATATTGCGACAGACTTGTTGGATATTATGAAGATAATGGAGTAACTATTAACAGAGAGCCATTTGGTCCTTTAACAGGTACATTAGTGCCACCATCAACTTCTAATGCAGTAGGTATATTAGAAGCACTTTTAGCCGCAGAGCAAGGCGTTAAGAATATAACTGTTGGATACGGACAATGTGGTAACTTACTACAAGACGTTGCAGCAGTAAGAGCACTAGAAGAGTACACAGACGAATATCTAAAAGCTTACGGATACAACGACATTGATTTAACTACAGTATTCCACCAATGGATGGGCGGATTCCCTGAAGACGAATCAAAGGCATTCGGAGTTATTTCCCTAGGTTCAGCAGCAGCTGCATTAGCTGGAGCTACTAAAGTAATCGTTAAGACTCCTCATGAAGCAATTGGTATCCCTACAAAAGAAGCAAATGCAATGGGTATTAAGGCTACAAAGATGGTTCTTAACCTACTTGAAGGACAAAGATATTCAGAATCTAAAGAATTAAGAGACGAAATTAATATAATCAAGGCAGAAGTAAAATGCATGCTTGATGAAACATTGAGACTTGGAAATGGCGACTGGGCTATTGGTACAGTAAAAGCATTTGAAAACGGAGTAATCGACGTTCCATTTGGTCCATCAATTTACAACAAGGGCAAGATGCTTCCTGCAAGAGATAACAAAGGTTTCATTAGATATTTGGAAACAGGAAATATTCCTCTATCACAAGAACTTAAGGACTTCAACAGAAAGTGCTTAGAAGATAGAGCTAAATTCGAAAATAGAGAAGTTGGTTTCCAAATGACTATTGATGATATATTCGCTGTAAGCAGAGGTAAATTAGTAGGAAGACCTGAGTAATCAGATCTTAAATATTGTAAGCCAGATAGAGTAATTAAAATACCGGAGGTATGAGACAAAAATGAAAATAGTAAAAGTATTATGTTCACCAGGATTAACAGGATTTTACTTCGATGACCAAAAAGCAATCAAACAAGGTGCTGGTCATGATGGATTGTTTTATGTAGGCGAACCAGCAACACCTGGTTTCACTGCAATAAGACAAAAGGGAGAAAGCATTTCAGTTCAACTTATTCTAGATGATGGACAAGTAGCATATGGAGACTGTGCAGCAGTTCAATATTCTGGAGCAGGCGGACGTGACCCACTATTCCTAGCAGAAGATTTTATTCCTGTAATCGAAAAGGACATTGCACCACTTCTTGAAGGAAGAGAAATTACAAATTTCAAAGAAATGGCTGAAGAATTCGACCACCTACACATCGATGGAAAAAGACTTCACACTGCTATCAGATATGGTATTACACAAGCTATACTAGACGCAGTTTCAAAGGCTAAAAAAGTTACTATGGCAGAAGTTGTTCACGAAGAATACAATGTAGAAACTCCAATCGAAAGAGTAGCTATATTTACACAATCAGGCGATGACAGATACAACAACGCTGACAAGATGATTATTAAGGGCGCTGACGTACTACCTCATGGACTATTCAACAACGTTGATGAAAAACTTGGTAGAGACGGTGGAAAACTTAAAGAATATGTTGCATGGTTAAGAGATAGAATTAACACATACAAAACTACAGAAGATTACAACCCTATACTTCACATCGACGTATATGGAACAATCGGAGAAGCTTTCGACAACGATACAATGAAGATGGCTGATTATCTTACTGAACTAGAAGCAATTGCAGCACCATATCACTTAAGAATCGAAGGACCTATGGACGTAGGTTCTAGAGAAGGTCAACTAGAAGCACTTGCAGCATTAACTGCAGAAGTTGACAAGAGAGGTATCAACGTTGAGTTAGTAGCAGACGAATGGTGTAATACTTTTGACGACGTAAAAGACTTCGTAGATGCAAATGCAGGACACATGATTCAAATTAAAACTCCTGACCTAGGTGGAGTAAACAATTCAGCAGAAGCTATCCTATACTGTAAGAAATTTGGTAAGGGAGCATACAGTGGTGGTACTTGTAACGAGACAAATCGATCAGCTGAAATAATGACTAATATTGCTATGGCTTGTGGAGCAAAACAAGCATTAGCTAAGCCAGGAATGGGCGTTGATGAAGGCTTAATGCTAATCAACAACGAAATGAACAGAGTAATGGCATTAGTTAATTACAGAAAAAACAGTTAGTTAAATAGTTGATTGCATAATTCAGAGGGGATACTCTCTGAATTATGTTTTATTGTAAGAATCAGGAGGGTTTATGAAAACAATTCATGTAGATACGATTACACAAGAAGTAAAGAGAATGTGTATCGAGGCAGCATACTTTTTACCAGAGGATGTAAAGACTGCTTTAGAAGATTCAAGGGACAAAGAAGATTGGCCATTAGCTAAAGAAATACTAGACCAAATTTTATTAAACGAAGAAATTGCTAGAACTGAACACGTACCATATTGCCAAGATACAGGCATGGTTGTAGCATTCGTAGAAATGGGACAAAATGTAAACGTAATCGGCGGTTCAATAACCGATGCGATTAACGAAGGTGTACGCCAAGGATACGAAGAAGGATTTCTAAGAAAATCAGTAGTAGGAGACCCTATAACTAGAATCAACACTAAGGACAACACTCCAGCAGTAATTAACTACGATATCGTAGAAGGCGATGAACTAAAGATTACAATAGCAGCAAAAGGCTTCGGTTCAGAAAACATGTCTAGAATGACAATGCTTAAGCCAGCAGATGGACTAGAAGGCGTTAAGAAATTTATTATGGAAACTGTTGAACTTGCTGGACCAAATCCATGTCCTCCAATAGTAGTAGGA
>CAYUJY010000065.1:0-10164 GCA_964445145.1 uncultured Peptoniphilaceae bacterium
ATAGCTTAGAGCACCAATTAAGTTGGGTCTCAGAATAACAAAGAGTAGTATTGTAGTAGGTAGTGCTGCTAAAAATTGTAAAAACATAGAAGCTATGACCTTACCATCGTGTAAATCAGAATATTTAACAGGTAGCACTTTAAACAACCACATGGCTTTTCCCTCGCGACTTAGGGCACTCATGGAAGTGGGGCCTCCAGTTCCAAGTACAATATTTATTAAAAGCCCTGCTAGCATCCACAAAACAATTAAATCAAAGCCAGTAAGTCCCAGCATGGCAATCAACTTGTTTGTATCAAATAGGTCTGTTAAATTTATGTCTCCAGATGTAAGCATTGGTAGTACAGCTATTACTGGGAGTAATATCCCCATGCTTAGCACGTTGTAAATATAGACGGGTGTTTTTAATATTTCAACCACATCTTTTTTTGCAATCGCAATAACCGGGTTGCTCGATTGTACACTTTTACTTTTTACTCTTTTTTTCTTGTTTGAAATTACTTTATTGTCCAGGATTCCCTGAATCATCAAATTGTATCCAAATTTCGTTACGCCCAATACAATTGCCGCAGATATTAATATGAGGACCAACAGCCAACCCAAGGATTTAAGTGCAGAGTTTTTTGTTAGTGCATACATATATGGTCGAACATATGGCAGTGCCAACAGCATTTTATCCAGCAGATATTTTGAGTCAGTTAGCATTTTGGCAATATTTCCGCTGGAAAAATCTATAGTTCTCACTAATATTTGAATTCCTATGGAAAATACGACCAAAAATATCATTCCGATAGTTTGAAATATCGTCTTTACATTGGGAAGCTTGTTAATAAATCTCATGGCGATTACGATTAGTAAACTTAATATTGTAATCGTAGTTAGGTTCGTGAGAATCCATCCTATGATTAAGATTATATAATATATAAAGCCTTTTCCTGAAACTAACCCAAATTTTATTCCACTGGGAAGTATGATAAATCCACTCAAAACCATGGAGTTTAAGGTTAGATTCAGTATCTTGCTCAAGTATATATTAGAAGGTTTAACGGGCAACGACAGGAGAATATTTACATCGTTACTGAAATAAATCGAGCTTACTATTGGTGCTAGGAAGAAAAATATTACCATAATCTGTCCGGACACAATCAGCTGTGCAAATAATACATCCCTTAAATTAAATAATTCTGGATAATCAAAGAGTCCCATTAAAAACCTAATTGGAATGATTGAAAATAGTAGAAGTATGGAGTACCCAACGATATTTCCAATATTTCTTTTACTTGCCATCAACTTCCAATTCACCAAAAAACTATAGTCTAGCAATAGGTCTTTTTTTAGTAAAGTTATTAATTCCTTCATTCCGTTAGCTCCAAGAATATTTTTTCCAACGAGCCCTCATCTTGGGCTTGATTTCTGATTTCCTCAAGGGTGCCAACGGCGATTATATTTCCATTTTTAATTATTGCTATTCTGTCACATAGCTTTTCAGCCACTTCCATAACGTGTGTAGAGAAGAATACGGTTTTACCTTCATCGCAACGCTCCCTCATAATTTCTTTCAATCTAAAGGAGCTTTTAGGGTCCAGCCCAACCATTGGCTCATCCAAAATAAATACTTCTGGCTCATGTATAAGAGCGCCTATCAGCACGATTTTTTGTCTCATGCCATGGGAGTAGGAAGAAATTAAACTATCTAGATTTCCATCCATCTCAAAGTCCTTGGAATATCTATCTATGCGAAGTTTTGCTTCTTCAAGGGGAATTTCATAAATACTAGTGAGGAAATTTAGATATTGCATACCCGTCATTTTTTCGTATACGTCAGGGGAATCTGGAACATAACTGAGCAGTCTTTTTGCTTCCAATGGGTTACCAACTACATCCACATTTTCTAGATTTATTTTCCCAGAATCTGGAGTTAGCATTCCAACTATCATTTTTATTGTAGTGGTTTTTCCAGCTCCATTGGGTCCTAAAAATCCGAAGATTTCACCACTATTTACCTTTAAGTTTATGTTATTTACTGCTATTTTACTGCCATAGCTTTTGTTTAAATCAATAATTTCTATCATACATTCCTCCTTGTTTAAATACTATCATATATAAGTTTACTACTTTTTACAAAAAAGTTACAGATATATGTATAATTGCTAAATTATAGGGTATTAATTCCTAGTAATTTATAAGGAATTGAGGGATTAATATGAAAAGAATGCCTATACTATTCGTGGGGCACGGTTCTCCCATGAATACATTAAATGATAATAAATATATTGAAGAATGGAAACAACTAGGACAGAAATTACCTAAGCCTAAGGCGATACTTGCCATATCTGCCCATTGGTATACGAGGGGAGATTATGTTACAGGACATGAAAACCCACCACAAATTTATGATTTCTACGGATTTCCACAAGAGCTTTACAATATCAAATACGAAGTGAAGGGAAGTCCATCTCTGGCAATGCGAGTGGCTGAATTGGTGCCAGATTTGGAGATAGTTGAAGAACATGGAATAGACCATGGAACTTGGTGCCCACTTAGACATATTTTTCCAGATGCTGATATCCCAGTAGTTCAATTGAGCGTAAATGGTCTTGGTGGACCAGAGCATGCAATAGTAACAGGAAGAAGATTAGCACAACTCAGGGATGAGGGATATTTGATAATTGGAAGTGGAAACATAGTCCATAGCTTCAAGGAGTTAAACTGGGATTTAAAAATTTGCCATGATTGGGCATATGATTTTGATGCGCGGATAAAACTTGCCGTTGAGTCAAGTAATGTTAGAGACCTGGTGGACTACAAGGATTTAGGGGATGGAGGACGACGTGCCTTCCAAACCGAGGAGCATTATCTACCATTACTTTATGCAATGGGTGCTGCGGATGAGGACGATAACGTTGAAGTATTCTCAAAAAGTTGCGAGATGGGCTCCATGTCTATGACTTCATATATTTGGAGCAATAATCAATAATTTTAATAAAAAGATGTTGATTTTTACACCGTCTAGGGTATAATAATAAGGAAAACCTAGTAAATTGGTTGGAATTGGAGGTGTGTGAGTGAAATTATCTACTAAAGGCAGATATGGTCTACAGGCAATGGAAGTTTTAAGGGATTGTTATGGACAAGGTCCCATACCTTTAAATAGAATAGCGACTGAAAAAGGAATATCCGAGGCATATCTGGAGCAACTATTTTCCCTATTAAAAAAACAGGGATTAGTTAAGAGCGTTAGAGGTGCACAAGGTGGATATGAACTCGAAAGACATCCTAATGATATAAATATTGGCGAAATTTTGAGGGCATTAGAAGGAGACACGATGCTTTCATGCTGTGATGACACTGGCGAGCCATCCTGTAATGAATCGTCTCCATGTAGAATGAAGTATCTTTTAGACAAGATACAAGATAGCTACGATGAAATTACAAATTCAATAAAATTATCTGAAATGTAAGGAGAAAATGATGAGTAAATTGATATATATGGATAATGCTGCCACAACAAAGGTGTCACAAGAAGTAATGGACGCGATGATTCCATACTTTACAGAGCACTATGGAAACCCATCAAGTATTTATGATTTGGGACAAGAAAATAAAAAAGCAATTGCTGAAGCTAGAGATAAGGTTGCAAAGGCGTTAAATGCCGATCCTAAGGAAATATTTTTCACGGGATCTGGAACAGAATCCGATAACTGGGCAATTAGAATGTATGCAGAAGCAAATAAAGGTAAAGGAAATCACATAATCACGACAAAAATTGAGCACCACGCTGTGCTTCACGTATGTGAATACCTTGAAAAACATCATGGATTCGAAGTAACTTATTTGGGCGTGGACAGCGAAGGTATAATAAGCCTAGAAGAATTAGAAGCTGCCATAAGACCTGAGACCATCCTAATAACAATAATGTTTGCAAACAACGAAATCGGCTCAATTCAACCGGTTAAGGAAATCAGTGAAATTGCAAAGAAGCATAACGTAGTATTCCATACGGACGCTGTACAAGCAGTAGCAAACGTTGAAGTTGACGTAAAGGAATTGGGCGTGGACATGCTATCCTTATCAGCGCACAAATTCCACGGACCTAAGGGTGTAGGCGTACTGTTTGTGAGAAGAGGAATTAAATTACCTACATTTATGCTAGGTGGAGGGCAAGAGCGTGGTAAACGTGCTGGTACTGAAAACGTAGCAGGAATTGTAGGGCTAGGTGTGGCTATGGAAACTGCAATAAACAATCTGCAGGAACACAAGAGCTATCTAACAGAACTAAGAGATTATTTAATCTCACAAGTTTTGGAAAAAATTCCGTATTCACAATTAAATGGACCTACGGGAGATAAGAGATTGCCAGGAAATACAAACTTTTCTTTCAGATTTATTGAAGGTGAAGGAATGCTATTACTGTTAAATATGAATAAAATTGCAGCATCCAGCGGAAGCGCCTGTACCTCAGGAAGCTTAGATCCTTCACACGTGCTACTTTCCATAGGATTAACCCACGAGGTAGCCCACGGCTCCTTGAGATTGTCCTTAAGTGAAGAAAATACGAAGGAAGATGTGGATTTTGTAGTTGAAAAATTAGCACAAATCGTTCAACGTTTGAGAGATATGAGTCCATTGTATATGGAATTTATAAAGGGGGAAAATAAATAATGTATTCAGAAAAAGTTATGGATCACTTCATGAATCCAAGGAATGTAGGCGAAATTGAAAATGCTAGTGGTGTTGGTGAAGTAGGAAATCCTACTTGTGGAGACATCATGAAAGTTTATCTAGATATCGAAGATGGAATTATCAACGATGTAAAATTCCAAACCTTCGGATGTGGCTCAGCAATAGCAACATCAAGTATTTCAACTGAGATGATTAAGGGAAAAACGATTGAAGAAGCTATGAAACTTACGAACAAGGCTGTAGCTGAAGCATTAGACGGACTACCACCTGTAAAAATGCACTGCTCAGTACTTGCAGAACAAGCTATAAAAGCGGCTTTAGTGGATTATTCTAAAAAGCACAATGTGCATATAGAAGGACTAGACGAATTTGAATTCGACGATGCCCACGACCATGAGCATGAAGAGGAATAAGATATAAATTTAGGAGGGTTGTACCCTCCTTTTTTGATACCACAATTTAATTATTAAAACTCCTTGTTTTCCATAATTCTTAAACTAATTCCGTAAGATATTACTATTATAATTGTTGTCAGTCCAATTCCACTGAGAATTATCCCGATTAATTTTTGTTTTGATAGAGGATCCAAGCCTTTTCCTCTAACAATCTTAATACTTTTATTGATAGTAATTATTTCTAAAATATTATTTAATTTATCATGTTATCTTTGCTTTGTGATACCCGAATGGGTATAATTATTATGGAGGTAGAAATGAAATTAGAGTTATTTCAATTCGTGGAGGAATCCATTGAATACATCTCAAAAATATCCTACATACTAGATACTTCGACCAGTGACATAGCTATGTTTTTCAATTCGATTTTTAGTGAAGAGGATTATTTTTTAAACATCAACTCGAGGGTGAAATCCCCAAACAGTATAAAGGAAAAGTTGTTAAAAAATAACACCTACGCCCAAAGTCGAAACGTAGAAGATTTGATATTAAAGATTTCAGATTTGATAGGGGTGCGGATTGAATGTAGATTTATTTCCGATGAAGAGAAGGTTTTCATGAAATTACTGAGCATTTTTGATGTGAAGCTGGAGGGCGGATATTATGGAACTAGCTTAAACGATAAGATATCCATAAAGCTCGACGAAAAGCAGCCCCAGTTTCAAAAAAATGGCTTTGAAATCTACAAAATCGATGGAAGATATACGACAAAAGACAGCTGTTTCAATTTCGAGTTACAAATCAAGTCCCTGGTTAACAATTTCTGGGGGGATATTGAGCATAGAATTTTATACAAGAATTATAATTATTTGATGAGTGAACAATTCATTAAAGATATGATGGGTTCTATAAAGGATAACCTGTCCTTAATCGACAGGCAGCTTCGAGTGGTCTATAATCACGTAAACAGCATGGAAATCAACACAACCCAAAAAAGTATGGATCAAATTAAAAATGTTCTAAGTAAAATTATTTATGACATTTATACAATGAAGGTTAGGGAACAATTGGGATTTGTAGTAGATTTTCGTGGGATAATTGAACTGATTATCGATTATACCTTCATATTCAGTAGCTATTCTACGTCATCGGAATTTGGAATCGACTTTATTAAAATACTGAATCGATTGAAGAGTCTAGAAAGTGTAGAAGGCAACTTCGACGAGTATATCGAATTCGAAAGGGAACTGGTATTTAAAAACCAATATGAATACGCCTTGGGGAATAGGTTAAAAGCCATGATGAACAGCGACTTCAAATGGCATCTGTTCTTTAAAATCGTATTCGATATAGAAGAGGAAGAAAACGAAAAAGACTTTGAAAAATTTATCAGATATCTTACGGACAAGTTTGAGAATATGATAAACAATTCCATGGAGGGACTAGCCTTCACGGAAGGTCACGAGGAAGAAATAAAGGATTTTATAATGGGGTGCATAGTCGAGTGCTTCTGTAAGCAAACCGATATTGAATTTTTGGATAATTATAATTTACAAACCCTAGAAACGCATATAAAAGCATATTTACGAGGTATGAGCTCCTACTCCGATTGGATTAAAAATTCCGACAGGGTTAGGGCAACTATCATAAACTATAAAAAGAAATAGGGAGGAATGAAATGAAGTTAGAAGGACTACAACCTGAAAGAGTGTTGTATTATTTCGAGAAGTTGACGGAAATACCAAGATGCTCTAAGAATGAAGAAAATGTGAGTAATTTTCTAGTTGAAACCGCTAAGGAGATGGGACTTGAAGCTCACCAAGATAAGGCGCTAAACGTGGTAATTAAAAAGCCTGCATCACCTGGATATGAAGACAGAAAAACCGTTATTCTACAAGGGCATATGGATATGGTATGCGAAAAATATGATGACTTTGAATTTGATTTCTCAAAGGATCCGATACCGTTTGAAGTTGAAGATGATTTTATTATTTCCAAAAACACCACACTAGGTGCAGACAACGGAATTGCTGTGGCGATTAGCCTAGCTATACTAGAGGACAAGACACTTAAACATGGTCCACTAATGGCACTAATCACGACAGACGAAGAAACTGGCTTAACGGGTGCAGTGATGCTAGATAGCCAAATGGTAGGAAATGCAGATTATCTAATCAACATTGACTCTGAATCAGAAGGTATGGCGATAGTTAGCTGTGCTGGTGGTGAAACCGTGCATATGTCCCTACCTGTTGAAACAAAGGATTGTCCAGCTGGATTAACTGGCTATGAGCTATCAATTTCGGGACTACTAGGTGGTCACTCAGGACTTGAAATTCATGTGGGAAGGGCAAACTCAAACAAGCTTGCATTTAGATTTTTAGACAGAGTTGAGAGAGAGCTTGGACTTAATATAGCTAAGTTTAATGGCGGTAGCAAGCACAACGCCATACCTAGAGCAACAAAGGTACAATTTATGGCTAAGGATGGAGTTTCAGAGTCACTAAATAGAATTTTAGAAGAAGAAAATGCACTATTTAAAAATGAACTTTCCTTCAAGGATGAAGATGTACTTCTAGAACTTAAGGAAATTTCATTAAGCAGAGCCTACACAAATGATTTTACTAGAAAGCTCATAGACCTTGGAATATTGATGCCACATGGACCACAAACCATGAGCGGTTCCATTGAAGGTTTAGTAGAGAGTTCATGTAACTTTGCAATCGTCGAAAGCTCAGAGGATATGGTTAATTTTACCGTTTCTATTAGAAGCTCTGTGGATTCCTTAAAAGTTGAAATTGCAAATAGACTAGATGCCTTAAGTAGAGTATTTGGTACAAATATTCATACGGACTCCAAGTATCCTGCATGGCAATTCCAAAAGGATTCTCCTCTTAGGGATTCATTGGTAGAGGAATACAAAAAACAAACTGGCAAAGAAATGGAAATCAAAGCACTCCATGCTGGATTAGAGTGTGGATTGTTTAAAGAAACTCTGGGAGATTTGGACATGGTTTCCATTGGTGCCAATCTATATGGGGTACACGCACCGGGAGAGAAGGTATCCATCTCATCCTTGAATAGAACCTATAAATTATTAGTTGGTTTGCTGGAAAATATTTAATTTAAATTCTGATATTAGGGTAGTAATAGTATGTAGTTATAAAATAAGGAGGTCTTACTATGAGTGAAAAAGAAAAAGATACTTGTGAAGTATGTGGAATAGACCACGATCATAATCATGACGAAGGTTTAGAGTTAGAAACTATGATTCTGACTTTTGAAGGAGAAGACGGGGAAGATTTGGAAGTTGAATGTGGAGTTATCGGAGTATTTGACGTTGAGGACAAGAGCTATATAGCATTAGTTGTTCCAGCTGAAGAAGAGGGCGATGATTTAGAAGATGAATTCTATATCTATGCGTACTCTGAAGACGAGGATGGAGAACCTGTTCTTGAAGTGATCGAATCCGACGAAGAATTTGACAAAGTTAATGACGCTTTTGAAAGCCTTTATCTTGAAGAGTCAGAAGAAGACGAAGAATAGAAATTATAAAATGGATTATTTGGCAATCAAATAGTCCATTTTTTGTAACGGGAGATTGGTATGAATTACGATTTTAAATTAAACAGCAACAAAAGAGAAGGTGTAACCCTGGAAGATTTCAAGGGCAAGAAGCTGGTACTCTATTTTTATCCAAAGGACAACACTTCTGGCTGCACCTTGGAAGCACAGGAATTTGCAGAGCACTACGAAGAAATTAAGGCATTGGGAGCAGAAGTTGTGGGACTAAGCAAGGACACAGTTAGAACCCACGAAAATTTTGCTAAAAAATATGAGCTGCCATTTGAATTATTATCTGACCCAGATAGAGTGGTGCTAGAGCAATATGACTTGATTAAATTGAAAAAAATGTATGGAAAAGAAGTTAGGGGTACTGTGAGGTCCACCTTTATATTTGACGAAAACTCAAACTTAATTAAGGAGTTTCGGGATGTGAAAGCTGCAGGTCATGCAGAGGAAGTATTGGAGTATCTAAAGGGACTGGAAAAGTAGTTGGAAAAACCAGTTTATAACGAGTATTCGAAATATTTACAGGGTTTATTCGGTGAAAAGGTGTATAAGCTCCCCATCAGCTTGCCCCTCACCTGTCCCAACAGGGATGGAACGAAGGGTGTGGGTGGATGTATATTTTGTTCCGAGGAGGGTGGTTCCTTCGAGAACTTAGAGAACTGCCTGTCCATTAGGGAACAATTGTCCAAGAATGCAAGCTACATTGGAAACAAATACAATGCAAAAAAATTTATTGCATACTTTCAGAGCTTTACTAACACCTATTTACCATTTGAGGATTTTAAAAGAAATATAGAAGAGGCAATAGCCTTTGAAAATGTCGTAGGAATTTCCATATCCACGAGACCCGATACGGTGCCCGATGAATTTTTAGAGTATTTATCCACCTTAAGTGACGATTACTTAATAACCCTAGAATTAGGGCTACAATCAATAAACAATAGCACTCTAAGAAAGATAAATAGGGGACACAACTTATCAGACTTTATAGATGCTGCACTTAGGATAAAGAAATATGGGTTGAGGCTTTGTGTACATTTGATTCCAAACCTGCCATGGGACAGCATGGAGGATATAATAGAAGCTGCAAATATCATGTCCATACTAAAGGTGGATGAGGTAAAGCTCCACTCCCTTTACATCACTGATGGTACTGTAATGGGAGATATGTACAAACGGGGCGAGTTTACAATGGGAACGAAGTCCGAGTACGTTGATAGAGCAATAGAGTTTTTATGCTATTTAGATGAGAGTATCTTAATACAAAGGCTATTAGGTAGAGCACCTGAAGAAAATTCTCTATTTACGAACTGGGACACATCTTGGTGGAAAATAAGGGATGAAATTATTGAAACCATGGAAAAAAGAAATATTTGGCAAGGAAAGTACTGTAAATACAAATAATTTTGTTTAGGTAGTGCAAAAAATGGTTTTTTCATTTATAATATAGAAAAGTGTAAAGGGAAGGTGTTAACATGTTAAAATTTATTACTGGAGCTAAGGGCTCAGGAAA
>CAYUJY010000066.1:0-10060 GCA_964445145.1 uncultured Peptoniphilaceae bacterium
AAGCATTTCCTTCTTTTTTTCGATTAACTTCACAAATGCCTTACCTACATTTCCATAACCTATAATAGCCAGTCTCATAAAATCACCACACCTTAATTATATATCCATTTTATCAAATATACATAGAAAAATGAACTCTCGCTAGAAACGACAGTTCATTGTTTATTTATAATTATTTCTTCAAATTCAAAGCTATTTCATCCAGTTTAGCTTCGTCTCCTGCAACTAATTTTTGTTTTGATGCTTCCATTAGGATTTCCCTATAATCTGCGCCATATTTTTGTGCTACGAGCCTTGCAGGTTTCATAAAAGACGAGTATGTCCCCGCATATCCAAGCATCAATACATCTTCAGTGCTTGCCAACTCAACTCCATATGAATTTACTATTGGAATCAAATTCTCACAGGCATCGAGTATTCTAAATACACTTGCACCTGTATCATAGCCATATTTTTCCAATACAGCTGCCATAAATTCTGTTTTCGTGTTTCCACTTCCGGCTCCTAGACCGCACAAAGAGGAATCCACACTATCTGCACCTGACTCAATGGCAACCATGGAATTTCCAACTGCTAGTCCTAGATTGTCATGGGAATGAAAACCAACTGGCACACCTAATTTTTCCTTAACTAAGGAGATTTTACTTCTCACCTCTGAAGGTGTCATTGCTCCTGCGGAGTCTGTTATACAAATGGACTCTGCCCCATAACTTACAGATTTTGTTGCTTCATTTAATATGGTTTCTTCGTCCGCTCTGTGGCTCATCATTAAAAATCCACCCACAGGAATATTATATTTTTTCGCCATCTCTATATAAGGCTTAGAAGGTGCTACATTTGTGGATTGTGTGGCAATTCGAATAAAATCTACACCCTCTTTGCAAGCAGCTTCAAGCTCGTCTAAAGTCGCCTTGTCTGGAAAAACTAAAATCCCTATTTTTGAATTTTTTACTGCACTTTTTGCACTTTGTATTATCTCAATGTCATTGGGCTTTAACTCATCCTTATGGCAACCTAGTCCGTATCCATATCCCACTTCGATAATGTCTATCCCTGCGTCATCCATGGCGCTACACATTTTTTCTATATTATCTAAGGAAAAATTATTTCCCACGGTATGATTTCCATCTCGAAGAGTGGAATCTATCATAATAATCTTTTTCACTTAATCTCCTTTTATATAAATGTTGCAAACACTCCTGCACCTAGGACAGTAAACAGTCCCGTAATAACTATCGCCAAACCGCTCATTGCGCCTTCAACTTCTCCCATCTCCATGGCTTTAGTTGTACCTATGGCATGGGAAGCAGTACCTATGGCAATTCCCCTTGAAACTGAGCTTTTTATTGAAAATAGTTTACAAACCGTTTCTGCTACTAAATTTCCAAACACTCCAGTTATCACTATTACTGCAACCGTTATTGTGGTATATCCACCCAGCTCCTCTACCACACCGATGCCAATTGCAGTGGTTATGGATTTTGGAAGAAGCGTTACATATTCGGCATGATTTAAGTTAAACAACTTCGACAAAATAAATACGGAAAGTAAACTCGTGAACGCTCCGACACCTATTCCTATCATAATTGCTTTAAAGTTGTTTTTTAATAGATGGATTTTTTCGTATAAGGGTATTGCCAAACTCACCGTAGCGGGAGTGAGTAAATAGCTCAAATATTTTGCAGAGCTATTATAGCTTTCGTATTCAATATTAAATGCTAGCAAAACTCCAATCACGAGTATCACAGAAACTAATAATGGATTAAATATCCCAGTTTTAAATCGTTTCTTCAAATATATTCCCATTTCATAGGATAGCAAACTGAGTATTACGCCTAGGGTTACTGAGTTTTGGAAAATTTCATTAAAGTTCATTTTCATCCCCCTTAATAAACAAATCTACAACCTTGCCAGTGATACCCATTACTAAAATCGTTGTAACAATAATAACAACTACTACTGGAATTAAAATTGGCTCCAACTGTCCCCAAGAAGTTATTAATCCTGCAGCACCTGGTATAAACATGACTGGCATAATTTCAATTAAAAATCCACTCACTTCTTTTACTTGAGATACTTTTATCACCTTTGTAATTAGTAAAACCAGCATGATAATTATCCCGTATATGCTTCCGGGAATTGGAAGTGGTATGAAATTGTTTAGAAGTTCTCCAATGGATGAAACTGCTAATATTATTCCAAATTGACGCAAATATTTCAATCTATACCTACCTATTTCAAATTTATCGCTTTTTATATTGTAACAGAAAGAAAAAATCTATCAACATTTCATCATAACAAAAAGGTAAGCAGAGTTAATTCTACTTACCTTAATTATTCTTATAGATTTTACTTAACTTTATTTGTTGCAGCGAGGGCCAGTGCCATCTCTAAACAAACCGCTTCCATTTGCCAAGCCACTACCTTGGTTTACTCTGGTTTTTAGTCCTGAGCCTGTGCCATCATTTAATCTGTAGCCACATCCATTAGACCTCATTCCATTTCCAGCTATCATTCCTGAACCATTTCTTCCGCCAAAGCCCATTCGATTATCTAATTCGGAAGCACTAGCGCCTTTGATAAAGCTTGTTATTTCTGCAATTCTAGCATCTGCTTCTTCCTTTGTTAATCTACCAATTTCAACATGGTCCTTCATTCTTTCCGTGTAGAAATTTATAAGAGCGGTCTTATACTCTCCTAGCTTTCCTACCGTTTCTGCTATTTGTCCTGAGGTCTTTTTGTTTTCAATTCTTTCAGTTCTAATTTCTTCCCATGTTAAACCCGTTACATCTTCTAATATACTTGCAGGTCTAACTGTGGGAGCTGCTGCGAAACCTACTACTGAACTCACCATAACCATCGCCAATGCCATCATAACTATACTCTTCTTTTTCATTTCTTTCTCCTTTTCATGATTTTATTAGAGAATCTCTTTCTCTTTAAGTATATTATGCATAATGAATATGGCGAAACTGTGTCATGAATTAGTCACGTTTGAAAACTAATGCAATTCATATTTAATTATATTGTAAATTCCTCGTAGCTAGTCCATAGGCTTTATATACAATAACTCCTAAAATCACATTTCCAACAGCTGCTGCTGTCACAACTGAAGCTAATACAGGTATTATTGAATTTGGATCAAAGCCAGCAATAATGGTGCATGAAGTTAAAAATATTGTGCCAGAAATAAATGTACCGACAGTTTGAATAATTCCCATTCCTAAAATAGTGACGTCTTTCTTAAAGCCTAGATTAATAATTCCATAAACTAATATCGCAGTCAGTAATTTGTCTATAATATTAGGTATTTGTCCACCTGGAAACTTTGTCGTCATGGCAGCTAATAGCCCCGCTGCCAAACCTATAACTATACTTTTTCTAAAATCAGGATTTATAGAAAGAGCAATAAACATAAATGCAATAATAAAGTCTGGAGTAACTCCCAAGAAAATCCCTGGTGCCACAAAGTGTAGTGCAGTTCCAACTGCCAATAAAATAGCTGATAATGTAAGATCTCTAGTTTTCATAATATTCTCCTTTAATAATTAATATACGCCATGACCTATAAGTCATGTTCAATTTGCATTTTTTAAATAATTTCGCATACCTTCAAGTCATAGCTACACCCCCTAAAAACAAAAAAATCCATTTGCCCCTATGTAAAGGAGCAAATGGAATATTCACGGTACCATCCTTTTTACGTAAAATTAATACGTTTCTTTTTCAGACACATTTATGTCCTATCTCTATAACGGGAGAAACCCGTATCAGCTACTCATTATGAGTTCGCATCTAACTCATGGACCCATTCGCAACTAATCACATATCGACTTCCACCACACGCCGACTCTCTATAAGGTAAATTAATTGTTACTATTTTCCAATCTACGATTTAAAGTAATTATAGCGTCTATTAAATATATGTCAAGTATTTTACATAATTTTAACTATAATGAAACCGACCATTGGGGTCGGTTTCAAATTTTGTATTTATTTGTTTAATTCCTTCTCGATTTTTTCTAGATATTCATCGCTTAGTATCGTAATAAAATCTATATTTCCAACTCTAACATAGTCAACTGTAAAACCAAAGGTTTCAGCTACAAATCTCAATGGAATTAAAGTTCTAGCTTCTTCTAGTCTAGCTGGAGCATCTAATTTTACTTCCTTATCATTAACCAAAGCTACATCTTTACCAATGGTAAGCTTGATAACATCTTCACCCTTAGTTGCAGTAACAACTTGGTTTTCTTCGTCCCATTCTACAGTAGCACCAAGTTTTTCTAATAGTGCTCTAAACGGTACAAGGGTTCTTCCATCTTCGATTATCGGCATCGTATCAAATTCAACTGGTTCGTCATTGTAAGATACTAGCACGGCAGCTTCTTGAACAGGCATAAACATTGCAATATACTCTTCGAATGTAATGTTCTTTACATCTGTTGGATAAACTATATTTACAGAATCTACCTTCTTCATGGATCCCTTCATGGCAAATTTCATGTTCATAACATCTGCTACGTTTATAACATATGATATATCTTGGATAACTTCATCGTCCTTGAATTCTTCAACAAGCTTAATTTTTGAGCCCTTTAGCATTTCCTTAAGCCCATCAACGCCTTCTTTTAAGTCTTCTTCAGAAACTTCTTTTATAATTTCTTCAAAAGCTTTTAATCCTTCATCTACGGCTTCGATTTCTGTTTCAGATACTACCTTTTGCATAATTGGCTTCAATTGCTCTACGAAAGGTGTCCAGTTCTTCTTTACTGCCTTGAACATGCCAATTGTTTCAGCTGATAAATCTTCTATGGTAGCTTCATAAGTGAAGGTATTTCCTTCAATCACATAATCCACAACAGGAACATAATCCTTAAATACCACATCCATCAATTTAAACATATCGCTTGTAAACTCAGCACTTTGTAAGTACTCAATGGCTTTTTCATTCGCAGTTCCCGTAGGAAGGAATGTTCCACCCATATCTAGTGCTATGTACTTTTCTTTGATATCATCTATAACCGCAGTATTTGCATCTGTACCCATTTGCGTAAATATGCTCTTATTGAAGATAACCTTAGTTCCCTTTACATAACCTTCCATTGTTAATGTTTCTGGCATCTTTGCAGCTTCTTCTGGATCTTCTGCAGCCATAGCCTTCTTTATCTCACTAAAGTTAAGTTGATAATCAAATTTACCATTTTCTTGATCTTCCAATTCTATGGTAATTTTACCAGGCATTGTAAAGTTTACTTCTTTGTTTGTGGTTTCATCCTTTACTGACATATCCATGGTAATGTCGTAGCTACCCTTGGTAGGTCCCCAGTTTTTCAGTTCTTCAGACTTTGCCATGTAAGCCTTCATATTAGGTGTACACGCAGTTAACACAAGTGTAAACACTAGCAACAATGCTGTCAAAACACTAAATTTCTTGTTCATAAAAACCTCCTCAGTTTTAATTACAAACTTTGTAATAGAACTATAATAACATAAATTATAATAGTTGTTAACTTTTTAATTAAAATTGTAAGTTTCTTAAAAAACTTGCAACAAAAAAACCGGAACTAGCCGGTTCGATTATGGAGCGGAAAACGAGATTCGAACTCGCGACCCTCGCCTTGGCAAGGCGATGCTCTACCACTGAGCCATTTCCGCAAATCTATCCGCGGTGGCGTCGCCCTAATTTAATTCAGACCCGCCCTATATAAAGGTGGGTATTTTGTTGCTCGACTCTGACGTCCACTCGAAGGAGGCATGTCATATCTAACAAACGATCAAACTCCCATGTCTGATATGTCGGTTGAATTAAAAAGCGGGCATTCGCGCACCGCAGATAGATTACCTTAATTATATAATGATTTTGTACTTATTTCAAGTTTTTATCTCTTATATTAAGAACGTGTAAAAGATTTGTTATGTCTTCTGGCAATGGAGATGTGTAATTTACACGCTTCTTGCTAAAGGGTTCCGTAAAGCTCAACCCGTAGGAATGGAGGGCTTGTCTATTAATAAAATTGGATTTTTCACCATATAGCTCATCGCCCAGGATATAAATTCCTTCGCTGGACAGGTGCAAGCGAATCTGATGGGTCCTTCCCGTATGAAGTCTAAGCTTAAGGAGTGAATGGTTTTCGTAACTATCCAATAGCCAATATTCAGTCTTGGAATAATATCCATCTTCTGAAATCTCTTTTTTCTCATTTAGATTTTCCACCAACTTTATGCCCTTTTCTATAATGCCATGATTTTCTTTTGGAATTCCTTGTACTACGGCAATATAATACTTCTCCATGGTGTCGTCTTCCATTTGTGCCGCCAGCTGCTGATGAAAAAAACTATTTTTTGCAACTACTAAAAGTCCGCTGGTATTCATGTCTAACCTATTTACAAGACGAACTTTTCTCTTTATTCCATGCTTAATAAAATACCCTTGCAACTTATTGAGAAGCGTGCCCCTAGGATGGGAATTTGTGGGATGGACAATCTCATAGGGAGGTTTATCTATTATGAGATAATTATCGTCTTCATATAGTATGTTCAAATCTCCCTCATCCCCTTCGTAATCTGGAGTTTCATCTCCGTAATAAATTCGAAGTATATCTCCCGATGCTACATTTTTGTCCTTGCCAATAAATTTATCATTTATTTTTATTTGTTTGTTTATATAGCTCCTCTTTATAAATCTTTTAGATAGGCTAATCCCCTCCAAAAAATTATATAGTGTGTCTTCCCTATCTACTTCTATTTCAATGTATTCATAGGTATAATTCCTTATGTTCATTACAATCTACCCTTTTATTTTTCGTGTATTTAGTATAATATATAGATAGTAACAGAAAGGCAGAGAGCATGCAAAAAAATAAAATAATTAACGTGGTATCGAATTCCAACTTTGAATCTAGGAAGGTTAGAGCAGACCTCATGGAAAACCTTAAAAAAAGAGGATACGAAGTTGCAAAGCAATTCAATCAAATGGCTTCATTAACTATTTCCATAGGGGGAGATGGGGCTTTTTTGAAGGCAATACACAAAAATAATATGCCTACAATGCCATTGGTTGGAATAAATACGGGACACTTGGGATTTTTTCAAGAAATTAATCCAAAGGAAATCAAGGAATTTTTAGATTCCTATGAGGCTGGCAATTACGAAGTTGAGGAAATGCCCCTAGTATATGCTGAGGTCATTACAAAAAATAGAAAATTTAATTTGTACGCATTGAATGAAATCGTACTCAAGGGAAAAGCATCCAAGATTATACAAATGGATGTATTTATTGAGAGAAATCATCTGCAGAAATTCGTCGGTGATGGAATAATAATATCCACACCAGTTGGGAGTACTGCTTATAACTATTCACTGGGGGGCGCCATAGTCTACCCTACTTTAGAGAGTTTGCAAATTATGCCCATAGCAGCAATTAACAGCTCTGCATACAGATCCCTGGGATCTAGTGTACTGGTACCTGGAGATACGATGATTACATTAAAACCCGAAGCGAGATACAAAAATCATTCAATTATTGTAGTAGATGGAGAAGAACACGAGTACAATGATTTATACAAAGTTGAGTTTAAAATTGCTCCAAAGAAAATAACTAGACTCGTATTTAAAAAAGACTTTTACTGGAATAATCTAAAAGATAAGTTCCTGTAGATGGACAAGAAAAAAAGACCTTCTCGGTCTTTTTTATATATTTATAAACTTTTTCTTCCGAATATCAGTGATAGCACGAACAATACTAAGAATACGAAGAACAATAGCTTAGCAATTTCTGTCGCAGCGCCTGCAATTCCCCCAAAGCCTAGGATTGCTGCCACTACTGCTATGACTAAAAATATTACTGAATATCTTAACATCGTGGTTTCCTCCTTTTATTTGATAAGTTTATTTGCATTGTATAAATGCTTTTTGAGTCGTTTTTATTACTAAAGTGGATTATTCGGGTTGGCAGGATTTAGTACTGGATCCACAACGTCTTCTCCTATAGGCTGAGGACTTACAGGGTCTGCAAACTCAGTGCCTACAACTTGAGGTTCATTAGGATTTATCAAAGGTACCTCAACATTTCTTTCATCAATTATGGTATCTCTCTGAACATGTTCATAATTATCATAATGGTCCTTGATAACGCTGTTATTTTCATAGAAGTTGCCATAAACATCCCTATCTGGATACTCATCTACCATAACCAATATGTCACCTCTGTTGATATAGTCTTCATATCCCTTTGCTTCCTCTTCAGAAAGCCCTAAATCTACCAAAGCTCCTAAAATACCGCCCACTGCACCGCCTGCTAAAGCTCCAGCGATTGCTACTGCAATAGGTCCTGCAGCTAGGAATGGTCCTACACCTGGAATTGCAATTAGCCCAAGTTCTACAAGTAAAGCTCCGATTCCCCCAATTGCTCCACCTGTCATGGCTCCATCTGCAGTTTCACTAGCGTCGACATCCACATGGGTGTGTTCCTTAAGGTCGTGTAATCCTGCAAGATCCTTAGCTACTACAGATATATCACTATCTGCATATCCATCTCTTTTTAATCTTTCGATTGCCTTGATGGCTTCTGTTTCGGTACTAAAAATACCTACTATTTTTTTTCGCTGTCATAACATCCCCCCGGTTGTTTTTTTTAGAAACAATTTTCGTATCTGTTTCTTTTAAATTTATGCCCTCGAATGAATACTTAAAACAGTTTTTTATCATAGTGTGCCCTATTGACACATTTAATGTGCCTTATATCAAACTATACTAATTTTAAGATTTTGTAAATATGGCTATTTTACTACATTCTTTTTATTTAGAAAATATTATTTTTATTAATCTTGTTTTTGTTTCAAGTTTATATTAGTTCAAGATGTATGATATAGCGTTTATTTTGTGTCATTATTACATATTTCAATGGCAATAGATTATTTTAGATAAAACATTGCGAGTAATTATATACTCATTAAATCTCATCCAAGTAATTGAACATAAAATCAAAATGTTATGCATTGCTGAAAAATACGTGAAAAATAACATTTAACACAAAAAAAGACGATAAAGAAATATTTTACTTTATCGCCTAAGCTTTAAATTATATTGACTTCATGATTTAGATAAGGAATTATCTTTTCCAATAAATCGACTGTCTTTACCCTAACTGTCGACGTATTTTCATTTGGATGGAATCTAAAAAATTCTTCATCCAGCACCTTTTTGTCTATAAAAAGTTTAATTAGATTTTCCTCATCATAAATTAGATCCATTATACTGACAGCACCTGCTCGCGTTTTTAATACATTGTCCAAATCTTCATTCTTTGCCATGGTTATTTTAGGAAGTTCAAATTTGCTTCTAAATGCTTTTTCATCGAACCTCTCGTCCCTGGGAATTATTATGAAGAAAAACTGGCTCTTATTCTTTGTAGTGAACATGAGATTTTTAATTCCAGGTACGCCCAGCACCTTGTCTATTAGTTCTAGTGCATCACGATCCTTTGGAAAGTAATTGTACTCGACCCTTTGATATACTATATCCATAGCATCCAAGGTGTCGAAACACTCTTTTTCTTTAATCGTTTTTGTGAACTCTGGTCTTCCCTCTAACAATTCACTAATTATAAATTCTTCCATTATTTTCCCTCTTCTTTGTTTGCCCTAGCCGTCATTTTTTCCATCATTTTTCCCATAAACAGAGGATGTCTATAGCATATATACATTTGTAGCTGTTGACCTAGGGAATGACAGATTATAAATTTTTTAGAAAATAAATTATCAGCAAGGCCTTCCCCCACCTTTTTGGCATCCGCCATAATTTCAGTGGGAACAGCTAATCCTGATGATGAGTTGGTTTTAGTGAGGGGTGGATGTAATAGATGAAACGAAATTCCATATTTTTCGTTTTCTATCTCAAGACATTTCGCCAGGGATTCTATAGCACCCTTCGACGATGCATATGGTGAGATATTTGAAAATCCAGTAACTCCTACACCTGAGCTTGAAAATATCACACGTCCACCCATATTCTCCCTCATATGGAGTAAAACAGCCTTCGCTAACCTAATGGTCCAAAG
>CAYUJY010000067.1:0-10052 GCA_964445145.1 uncultured Peptoniphilaceae bacterium
GTGGATATTTGGGAGGCGGCAGCTGAGATAGGAAAAATTTGTAACAGTTACAAGTCTGTGGATATAGATTTTACTGTGCTTCTAACCCACGTGGGTATGGAGGAGGACAAGAAGTTGGCCAGCATCCTAGATCCGAGATGGGGTGTGGATATCATAATAGGTGGTCATAGTCATACGAAGTTATCGGAACCCGAGGTAGTTAATGGAATTCCTATTGTACAGGCAGCTGAGGGTACCGGCCAAATCGGCAGGTTTGATATTATTGTGGATACCGACGATAACTGCATCCATGAATTTACATGGCAGCTAATTGAAATTAATGAAAAGAATTGTCCAAGGGATATTGCTTTAGAAGAGGTAATTGAATATTACAGGGAAAAGACTGCCGACAAATACGACCGATATGTAACTAAAATGCTGGACAGATACACCCACCCGAGAAGGGATAGGGAAACTGAACTGGGTAAAATTTTTGCGGATATTTATAAGGAAAATACATTGGTGGATATTATGTTTTTAGGCTCGGGTACTATAAGAAGGGACCTAGGACCAATAGTTTTACATAAAGACTTAATAGAGGCAATGCCATACGATGAGGAAATTTTCTGCGTCTATATAACCGGTGAGCAGCTAATAAGAGCTTTGAAGCACATACATAGAAAAGAGGCCTACGGTGGTGAACATACAGAATTCTATCAGTATTCTAAGGGTCTAAATTTAGTATATTCCATCAGTGAAAATGAGATAATTAAATTGGAGTTCGAGGGCGAGCCTATAGATTATGAAAGGGAATATAAGATAGGATTACATAAGTTCCACCACAGCAACATAGAAAAATTTTTGAATGTGTCCTTAGAGGAGCTTCCGAGAAGGCCTAGGAGATTATCCGCTGGGAGTCATGACTTTTTGGATGAATGTCTATCCCACAAGGAGTACATTAAAGTACCGGATGACAATAGGTGGATTGTATTATAGGGTAGGTCTTTCATTTGCTAAAAATCAATAAATAAAAGTGAAATTCCAGATTAGGTGTTTAAAATTGCATATCATTTTTTCTTAAAATTAAAAAATTTAGTAAAATTTATATTTATGTATTGACTTACGTTTAGAACTTTGATAACATACAACCAAAGCTTGGAAGAGATGAGTAATAATCAAAAGCACTCACAGCGAGCTCCCATAGGGTGGAAGGGAGCAGGTGATTAAGATTATGAATAGGAACTCGGAGCATGCTAGTCGATATTTAGATTAGCACGGTGTGCACGTTATAGCTTTAGTTTTTAACTAGCAGAGATAGTATCAGCGATGATGCTATGAATTTGGGTGGTAACGCGATTTTCGTCCCTTGTATGAGGGGCGTTTTTTTGTGTTAAATTTTAAGGGAGGAAAAAAATGAAAAAGGAATTAAAGAAAGAAATTAAGAAAGTAGCATTGGCGTATTCTGGTGGACTAGATACATCTGTAATCATTCCTTGGCTTAAGGAAAACTACAATTGTGAAGTAATCGCAGTTGTTGGAAATGTTGGACAAACCCCTGAACTTGAAGGCCTGGAAGAAAAGGCAATTAAAACAGGCGCATCCAAAATATACATAGAAGATATTGTGGATGAGTTTATCGAAGATTATGTTTTTCCTACGTTGAAGGCTGGAGCAAAATATGAAGAAAATTATCTATTGGGGACTGCCACAGCTAGACCAGTAATAGCTAAAAGATTAGTAGAAATAGCGCTGCAAGAAGGTTGCGATGCCATCGCCCACGGATGTACAGGTAAGGGCAATGACCAAGTTCGTTTCGAAATGGCAATAAAACATTTTGCACCTGATATGACCATCATAGCACCTTGGAGAATTTGGGATATAAAGAGTCGTGAGGAAGAAATAGACTATGCGGAAGCACACAATGTCCCATTGAAAATATCTAGAGAAACAAACTATTCCAAGGACATGAATCTATGGCATCTATCCCATGAGGGATTAGAGCTTGAAGATCCTGAAAATGAACCTAATTATGACAAGATATTGGAACTTGGAGTGACGCCGGAGAAAGCGCCTGACACACCTACCTATGTAACTGTTTCCTTTGAAGCAGGTATTCCAGTTGCGGTAAATGGAGAAAAGATGAAGGGTGCTGACATTGTAGCATTCTTGAACAAGGTGGGCGGAGAAAATGGTGTAGGAACTGATGATATAGTAGAAAACAGACTTGTGGGAATTAAGTGCCGTGGCGTTTATGAAAATCCAGGCGGAGCAATTCTATACAAGGCACACAAAATGCTAGAAACCCTAACCCTTGATGGGGACACCATGCATTACAAGGAAGGACTGGCAATAAAATTTGCTGAGCTAGTATATACTGGAAAATGGTTTACACCGCTTAGAGAAGCGCTTTCAGCTTTTGTAGACGAAACTCAAAAATATGTAACTGGCGACGTTAAACTAAAGCTGTACAAGGGAAATATTATTGGTGCAGGCATGGAAAGTCCTTATTCTCTATATTCAGAAGAATATGCGACCTTCGGTGAGGATGCCGTTTATGACCAATATGACGCTACAGGCTTTATAAATCTATATAGCCTACCGACCCGCGTGCATGCGATGATGAAGAAGAAAAATAATCTGTAGGAGCGATAAATGAAACTTTGGAAGGGTAGATTCGAATCAGAAATTGATGAATTGGCCGATAAATTCAATAGGTCCATAGGATTTGATAAGGTGATGTTTGAAGAAGATATCACCGGCTCCTTAGCCCATGTGAAGATGCTAAACTCCATAGGTATCATAGATGAATCGGAGTATTTTCAATTAAAAGGCGGTTTAGAAAAAATACTTTCTGACATTAAGGACGGTAGTTTAATAATTAATGAAAATTCAGAAGATATCCACAGTTTCGTTGAAGAAGTATTGACCTCACGTTTGGGGGACGTGGGGAAAAAACTTCATACTGGACGGAGCAGAAACGACCAGAGTGCCTTGGATATGAAACTCTATGCTAAGAAAGTAGCTAAGGAGTTAAAGCTCTCCTTAAAAGAACTGTTGGAGACTTTAATAGAGCTTTCCAAGGAGCATTTACACACCCTAATGCCGGGTTATACCCATCTGCAAAATGCCCAGGTCGTGACTCTTTCCCACCACCTAATGGCTTATGCCCAGATGTTTTATAGGGACTTATCCAGGGTTGAGGATGCCGTAGAGCGAATGGACTATTCCCCTTTGGGGAGTGGAGCCCTTGCTACTACCACTTATCCATTGGATAGATTTATGACTGCAAAGGAACTGGGATTTAAGGGACCTACGGAAAATAGCATGGATTCCGTCTCCGATAAGGATTTCATTGCGGAGCTTTGCTTTGTAAATTCCCTTATTATGGCTCATTTATCAAGACTTTCAGAAGAGCTAATAATATGGAGCAGCGCTGAATTTAAATTTATTGAAATTTCAGATGCCTATTCCACGGGCTCTAGCATAATGCCTCAAAAGAAGAACCCAGATATGGCGGAACTCATTAGGGGAAAGAGTGGTAGAGTTTTTGGGTCCCTAATGGGGATATTGACTATGCTAAAGGGTACACCTTTAACCTACAACAAGGATTTTCAAGAGGACAAGGAAGGATTCTTTGACTCTTTGGACACTACGCTATTTTCCCTAAAGGTGATGGCTCCCATGCTGGCGACTATGACGGTTAAGGTTGACAGAATGAGAGAAGCCGCAAACAGAGGATTCTTAAATGCCACAGACCTGGCTGATTATCTCGTTGGGAAAGGTATTCCCTTTAGAGACGCATATAAATTAGTGGGAGAGATTGTTCTACATGCTGAGAATCAGAAAAAAACCTTGGAGGAAATTTCCCTTGAGGAATACAAAAGCTACTCTGAAGTATTCGACAGCGATTTATATGAATTTATAAACCTTGAAAATTGTCTTAACAAACGCTCCGTATATGGCGGACCTTCTGCAAATGCAGTTATGATACAGATTGATAATATTGAGAAGACAATAAAATGACTTTACTATAAGCCCATTATCGTTTATTATTTTAGATAGACGAAATGGGCTTTTTTTTGTTTCTAAATTGAGTGATTGCCCAGTTATGAGGAGAAAAAATGATTATTGGAATACCTAAGGAAATTAAAGATCAAGAATGTAGAGTGTCGGCTACACCCTCTGCAGTTATGCAAATGGTAGGCGCTGGACATACAGTATTAGTGGAGACTAACGCAGGTGCAGGTATAGGTCGTCCAGATGAAGATTACGAATTAGCGGGTGCTGAAATTGTTGAAGATGCAGCAAAATTATGGGAGAGGTCAGATTTTATTTACAAGGTGAAGGAACCCGGAGCTGATGAATATAAATATATGAGAAAGGGACAAATTATTTTCTGTTACCTTCATGTCGCAGCAGATGAACCACTATTAAATGCACTTTTAGAGAGTGGCGCCGTTGGCATAGCTTACGAAACCATTGAGGAATTCGGCAATCTACCCCTACTAAAACCGATGTCTGAAATCGGAGGTTGTATGGGGGTAATTGAGGGAGCGAATTTACTACAGACTGCTAAGGGTGGCAAGGGTAGGATGCTCCAAGGTCTTCCGGGGGTTCCACCGGGACACGTGGTGATAATCGGAGCAGGCGTAGCAGGTACCGGAGCCATCAGAACTGCAGTGGGAATAGGTGCGAGGGTTACTGTAATAGGCAGGAACGTTGGAAGGCTTGCACAATTACAGGACATTTTTGGACCGAGATTGGAGACACTTTATTCCAATGCATATAATATTGAAAAAGCCGTAAAGAGCGCAGACATCGTAATAGGAGCAGTGTTGGTGACGGGAGCCAGAGCTCCAAAGTTAGTGACGGAGGAAATGGTAAAAGCAATGCAGCCAGGTAGCGTTATCGTGGATATTTCCGTGGACCAGGGCGGTTGTGTGGAAACCATAGACCGAGTGACAACCCACTCAGATCCCACCTATATGAAACACGGGATAGTTCATTATGCAGTAGCTAATATCCCTGGAACAGTTGCGAGAACTGCGTCCTTGGCTCTATCCAACGTAACTACGAGCTACGCACTTGAGATAGCGGACAAGGGCTGGGAAGCAGCAGCAAGGGATAACCCAGGAATTGCTAAGGGTATAAATACTGCACTGGGTAAAGTAACCTTCAAGGCCGTAGCAGAAGCATTTGGCAGAGATTATACAAGTATATATGAAATGATTTAATAAAATGCTCCACTTTATGTGAACAGTTTGAATAATAAAACTGTAAACATAATGTGGAGCATTTTTATTTCTATATTTTAAAGTATGAATTTGGCGAAAAATCTTACTCTTAATACAAAATTAAGTATGCTTTTTCTGCTATAGCTTATCTTCGAAATATGGCGTTGTCTTTTTAACTTTTTAATTATCAAATCATCAAATCATACTCCCATATTAGGGACGGATTTCCATGCATTAATGAACTATAGATTGGGTAGATATTATGTACTAGACATTGAGGAGGAATTGATATGAAAAAAGTAGCAATACTATTGGAAAATATTTTTGATGAGCAAGAAGTTATAGCTCCATTCCACAGACTTAGGGAAGATTATGAAGTTCATCTTGTAGGAACTGAGAAGGATAAAGTTTATAAGAGCAAAGTGGGCTTTGAGATGAAAAGCACTCATGCTTCTAGGGATGTAAAAGCAGAAGACTATGTCGGACTAGTAATTCCTGGAGGATTTTCACCTGATTTTATGAGAAGGTCACCTGACACTATTAGACTTGTAAAGGAAATGCACGACCAAGGAAAGCCGATAGCTGCAATATGCCATGGGCCTTGGATGCTAGCCACTGCCATAGATATTAAGGGCAAAAACTTAACATCTTTCTACTCAATCAAATCTGATATTGAAAATGCAGGCGCAAACTGGGTAGATGCAGAAGTAGTTGTAAGCGATAATTTAATTACTTCCAGAAATCCTATGGATTTACCGGAGTTTTTAAAGACATTTATTCAAAAATTAGGATAAAAAAAGGGACTTAGCTCAAAAATTGAGTTAAGTCCTTTACTTTATTACTATCTCATTCTATCCATTAAAGTTTTGGCATCCATTGGAGTTAAAGTACGTTCAGTTAGTGGCACATTTCCATCTAAAAATCCAAACTTTTTCGTGTAGGAAACCGTCGGAACCTTGTACAAAATTCCTGTAGGTATTTCATCTTCCCACTTCAAAGAATGTTCATAAGCTGCATGCCAGTCAGTGTGATCATAATTTTCATCTAGAGGTCTGACTCTATCCTTGTACCACTTAAATGTGTTGACTTTATTCCATACGATACAAGGTTGCAATATATCTACGAGTGCGTAACCATCATACAAAATTGCTTCTTTTAATATTTCTTTTAACTGGTCCACATCTCCAGAAAATCCCCTCGCTACAAATCCTGCACCTAAAGATAGCGCCATTGCCAATGGCTTTAGCTGATTACTTCTAGTACCTTCATAGCTGAAATTTGCAATTTGGCCTTCAGCAGTTGTGGGTGAAGCTTGTCCTTTGGTCAAACCATAGATTTGATTGTTATGAACAAATTGGGATATGTTTATATTTCTTCTTATGGCATGAATTAAGTGGTTTCCACCTTCGCCGTATCCATCTCCATCTCCGCCCTCTGCTATAACGTGCATATCATGGTTTGCCATCTTTATGCCAATTGCAACTGGTAGACTTCTTCCATGCAGCCCAGCGAAAGCATTTACATCAATATACTGAGGCATTTTACCCGCTTGGCCAATTCCTGCTGATATTGCCACCTTGTGTAGTGGGATTTCCAACTCATCTAGAGCCATCTTAAGGGCTTTTCTAATTCCGGGATTTCCACAGCCCGGGCACCAAGCTGTTTCTTTAGTAATACCATATTCAATTTTCATTACAGCACCTCCTCGAGCTTTTCTTTTAATTCTTCGGTGAAAAACGCACGGCCGTCATATTTTGTTATTAAATGGTCGGATTTTACCAATGCTTCTTGCCTTATTAGACCTTCCAGCTGTCCGTCTCTATTTTGCTCTATCACAATATATTTTTTGGCTTTTTCGTGGTATTCATTAAATTTTTTAAGTGGCAATGGGAATACATCTCCGTAGGAAAGTGCTTTAATCTTCTTTCCTTCTGAGTTTAATTCATCCACTACTTCCTTAATTACACCATATGTGGAACCCCAGCTAACTATTAGGGTATCAAAATCATCAATGCCCATTTCCCATGGTTCCTCCAGCTCTTCTATGACGCCATTTAGTTTTCTATGTCTCTTATCCACCATCATAACTCGATTTTCTGGTGATTCATCTATTCTACCGAATTCGTTATGCTCGTCGGAATCCACCATTACGATATTTCCATTGGAATTTCCTGGAATTAATCTCGGACTAACTCCACTTTCCGTATTTTTGTAGCGCAGATAGGTTCCTGGTTCGTAATCTTTTGGATTTGCCAAGTGTCTGTCAATTTTTATATTTTCCAAATCAAATGGCTCTACTGTTACGTTAGTGTCTGCAATTAATTGGTCTGACATCAAAATAACGGGAATTTGGTATTTATCTGCTATGTCAAATGCTCGAACAGTTTGATAAAATGCGTCCTCTGCATTTCTAACCGCAATAATTTTTCTAGGGAATTCTCCATGGCCACCATGGATTAAAAATCTTAAATCAGCTTGCTCCGTATTGGTTGGGAGTCCTGTAGCCGGTCCTGGTCTTTGGACATCTATAATAACTATAGGCGTTTCGATTATTCCCGCAAGACTAAGTGCTTCTTGCATAAGTGCCAATCCACCACCTGAAGAACCTGTCATGGCTCTAACGCCAGCATATGAAGCTCCCAAAGCCATATTCAGTGCTGCTACCTCGTCTTCTACTTGGTCTACTGCTATTTCCATCTCTTCTGACGCAGCCGCCATAAATCCAAGTACGCCCGAGGATGGAGTCATGGGATAAGCACAGTAGAATTTACAACCAGCAGCCACCGCTCCCAGTCCCACTGCCATATTACCGTCTATTAACAGCTTGCCCGGATGGTTACCTTCAGGTGCCACATCGGCATTTGCAAGGCTATATCCATAATTCAATGCTTCAATATTCATTTCAGAAAGTCGTTCATCAAAATTTTCTGAAATAATTTGTTTCCCAACTTCTAGATTTAATCCAAAATGTCCCATGATTATTCCTAGACCAATCGAAGTTGATACTCTTTCATTTCCTAGCTCCTTAGCTTTAGTGATCAAATCGAATTTTCGCGATTCTGAAAAGCCTTCGATGGAGTCATCACAAAAACTTAAACCATTTTCCTTCAGTCGTGGTAGATGCCTTTCAAGGGTCTCTGCGTTCAATGCAAAAATCATATCTAGTTCTTTTTTGTGGGAATGGATTTCATAATTTGCAAATCTAATTTGGAAAAAGTTATGACCACCCCTTACTCTAGACATGTAGTCTGCAGTTGTGTATACGTGATAGCCAGAACGTTGCAATATTTTATTTAATAGCAAGGTTACTGTATCCATCCCTTGTCCAGCAGCTCCACCTATCAAAATGTTGTATTCCATAAGGACCTCCTTTAAATATATTCGCCTATTAGGACTTATACCCCTATAAATATTTATTAAGTAATAATGTTACGTAACAAAAAAATAAGTTGAGGTTATCCTCAACTTATGGTTAATTATTTCTTCTTTTCTTCACTACCCATTGTAAGCGCATGGTTTCCACTCGTATAGATTTGTACCAAGCCAGACACTAGGGAAATCGTAGCCAATCTTATGAACCAAGGAAGTACGTTGGACCTTGTAGTAACTGCTAATGATTCACCTGAAATTCCGCCCATCACAATAGCTGCTAGGAATAAAAATGCGATTATTCCTCCACCTATCAAAGCTAGAAATAGGGTAATGCTGAATATACTTTCTGCTAAATCATGTAAATTTTTCATACTACCCTCCTAAATAAATGGCACAGGAATGATTCGAAGTAGAATCAAAATTGCTACGGCAAGATGGGCAATAACCCATACTAATGCCAATTTACTGGTCTCCTTCATACCCGAACCGGAAATTCCCATGGCTGTGTACATACAAAGTGCCATCGGAGGCGTAATACCTTCTAAACCACCTGTAATTGCAGGCAATATTCCAGCAGCTAGTAACGGAGGAATTCCAACTGCGATTAAGGCTCCCACCATTCCCACTCCAAATATGGCAATTTGCGAACTTCCAGGTAAAAACATTCCCAAAAAAGTTGTAAATACAGGAATAAATACCGCCACCTGCCAGCCACTTAGCTCCATGGCTCCAATAGAAGCTTCCAATGCTTGTCCAACATTTGCTTCGCCAAATAGTTCTGAAATGCAGTAAGCAAAATAAATTGTTGCTGCAACTGGAACTACTGATTGTACGCCCTTTTTGAACAATCTAAAGATACCGTCTGGGCTAAGTCCGCCTTCTATATGGTTTCTGCTTATCCACAGGGTATAAAGTGCAGCAACCCCAGGCGTAAATTGAATAACCGAAGAAGATAGTGCACTGGCACCTGCTGCTCCAATTCGTGCAGTAAAAAACGTATCTTTTAGAGTAAAGTCCAAAAATAATGGAACAAATATTATCAAAGGCACCATAAGTGCCGGCCAACCTTCTCGTATAGTATCTTTCAGAGGAGGTATCTCGTCACTAGGAACAGGCTTTACATTTTCAACTCTACAAAATACAAATAATGTAATAAATCTTTGAAGTATAAACCAAATTCCTATACCCCAAACTACGATCCAAAAGGTCGAGAGGTCAAATTGTCCCGGCATAAGTGCATCCAAGACTCCAAATGCCAACAAAATCGTACCTGATGGTGGAATCATTGGGCCTAGGGAGCTGGCGGACATCTCCGTGGTGGCGGCAAGCTCAGGGCTAAAACCAGTTCTCATCATGGAAGGAATTGTAAAAACTCCAGTGGCAGCCACGTTTCCTGGACCCGTACCGGACAATGCCGACATAAAGGTACTGGAAAATAGTGCTACATATCCTGCTCCACCCCTGAAT
>CAYUJY010000068.1:0-9988 GCA_964445145.1 uncultured Peptoniphilaceae bacterium
TAGGAACCATGCTAAGAGAAAGTAAAAATAGGAATAAAAATATAAAATTATTTATTCCTGAAACAAGACCATATTTTCAAGGAGCTAGATTAACAGCTAGTGTAGCAATAGATCAAGGATTTGATACTACTGTTATTACGGACAATATGCCAGCATTTATTATGAGTACAAAAAAGATTGATTTGTTCACTTCGGCAGCAGATGTAATTTGTCTAGATGGGCATGTGGTAAACAAGGTAGGCACTTACCAAATAGCCATTGCCGCTAAATATCATGGTGTACCATATTTCGTTACAGGAATTCCTGACCTTGGAAATCCAACTATCGATACGGTTAAAATTGAGGAAAGAGACCCCAATATGGTGTTGGAAGCTAGGGGTATAAAAAACACCCTAGAAGGAGTTAAGGGTTATTATCCATCCTTCGATATAACACCACCACACTTGGTTAGTGGGGTTGTCACAGACAAGGGCGTATTTACTCCATATAGTCTAAATGACTATTATAAGACTGAGGTAAAGGAGTTTTATTAAGATAAATATTAAATATTACATGGTTGATAGTTCATTCTATCAACTATTTTTATTGTACAAAATGGGTACAAATGGTACAGGTGATAATATGAAAAAAATAAATTGGAATTTTGAAAATACCTATGAAAAGTTACCTTCGAATTTTTATAGAAAAATTAAATTAAACCCTGTAAAAGACCCTAAGCTGATTTATCTAAATGAAAAACTTGCTGTGGAATTGGGACTGGATGTAAATAGTTTAAAAGAATATGGTACTGAAGTTTTTTCGGGAAATGAATTTCCAAGTGGCGCATCTTCCATAGCCATGGCATATTTAGGACATCAATTTGGAAGTCTTGCAATGTTGGGGGATGGAAGGGCTATTTTAATCGGAGAACAAATCAATCCTGAGGGAAACAGGTACGATATCCAGCTAAAGGGCTCAGGCAGAACCCCATTTTCGCGGGGTGGTGATGGTCGTGCAGTGCTCGGTCCCATGTTACGTGAATATTTAATTTCTGAGGCTATGCATGCACTAAATATACCTTCATCGAGGTCTGTGGCAGTTGTGACGACTGGAGAAAATGTAGTAAGGGAGGCATTACTACCTGGAGCCATATTGACGAGGGTGGCATCCAGCCATATTAGGGTGGGAAGCTTTCAATATGCCGCTCATTTACAAGACGCGGAGAAGCTGAAGATTTTTGCCGACTACACAATAAATAGGCATTTTCCAGAGTTAATGGCACTCGAAAATCCTTATTTAGAGTTGTTCAAAAAAGTAATTCAAGTACAAGCAGAATTGATAGCTAAATGGCAATCAATAGGTTTTATTCACGGTGTAATGAATACGGACAACATGACTATTTCAGGTGAGTCCATAGACTATGGTCCATGTGCATTTATGGATAAGTATGATTTAGAAACCGTATTTAGCTCCATCGATAGGTACGGTCGATATGCTTATGGAAATCAACCAAAGATAGCCATGTGGAATTTAGGAAGGCTGGGCGAAACTTTAATTCCACTTGTTTCCGACACAGAGGAGAAAGCTCTGGAACTATTAAATATGGAATTAATGAAGTTTGAGGATATTTATAAAAAATATTACTATGGAGAACTGGCACAAAAACTTGGAATTGAAGATTTCAAAGATGTGGATTTTGAATTAATAGAGGAATTTTTGGAAATATTGGGGGAAAACAAACCAGATTATACAAATCTTTTCCTAGACCTTACCTTTGGAAACTATGAAGAAGAAATGTATAACTCCGAAAGATTTCTAAAATGGAAAAAAGCTTGGAAAACCAGGTTAGATGCAGATGGAAGATCTGAAACTGAAATTAAAAATTACATGAAATCAAAAAATCCTGCAATTATTCCAAGGAACTTTTGGGTGGATAGAGCGTTAAAGTTTGCAGAAAAAGATGGTGATTTTACTGAGTTTGATGAACTATTAAAAGCGCTGAGCGAACCCTTCGCCCATGCAGATTATCAAGAAAAATATAAGTACGTGCCTGATATGGACAATTTTAAAACCTATTGTGGGACATAAAAAAAGCCGATGATTTAAAGTCATCGGCTATGTTATTACATTCTCTTAATTGCTTCCTTTTCTGTGTTCTCAATAAATACTGCACAAGTTAAGTCTCCTAATACGTTTAAAGAAGTTCTTATCATATCCAATATTCTATCAATTCCTGCAACTAGTGCAATACCTTCAACAGGTAATCCCACACCTTGCAATACCATCGCAAGCATTATCATACCTGAGCCTGGAACGCCTGCTGTTCCAACAGAAGCTAATGTTGCTGTAAGAACTATGGTCATTTGTTGTCCTAAGTCTAAGTTTAATCCATAAACTTGAGCGATAAACAGGGCACACACACCTTGGTAAATAGCTGTTCCATCCATATTTATGGTAGCCCCAAGGGGTAGTACGAAGCTCGCTACCGGCTTTGAAACTCCAAGATTTTCCTCAGCACATTTCATTGTAAGTGGTAATGTTCCTGATGATGAAGATGTAGTAAAAGCCATCGCCCATGCTGGAAACGCACCTTTGTAGAATTTTGCTGGACTCATCTTGCCCAAGAATTTAACAGACAGCGTGTAAATTACTCCAATATGAATTATACATGCAAGATATACTACGACGATTAGCCTTAAGAGAGGCATTAGTACTTCAGGTCCATTTTGTGCAATAACTGGCGTTATCAAACCAAAAACTCCAATAGGAGCAAATTTCATAACCCAGCTAGTAATCACATACATAGCCTCAGCAATACTGTCGAAAAACTCAAATACTATTTTACCTTTTTCACCAATCATCAATACTCCGCCGCCCAATACTAGTGCGAATACAATGATTTGAAGCATTTCACCTTCTACTATGGATTTTAGAGGATTTGAAGGAATAAGATTTATCAAAGTCGTGATAAATGGTGGTGCCTCCTTCGCTTCATAAACAATTTCACCTGCAGGTAGAACAAATCCACCGCCAACATTTAATAAATTACCTAAAACTAAACCTATTACAATTGCAATTGCTGTTGTTAGGAAGAAATAAACGAAGGTTTTTCCTCCAATTCTTCCAAGTTTTGTCACGTCTTCCATATTTGCTACACCCACCATAAGGGATGAAAATACCAGTGGCACGATTAATAGCTTAATCATGTTTAAGAACAATGTTCCTAGTGGTCTTATGTAATTGTTAGCAATATCTGGATTACCCTGTAGTGCCAATCCTACTATGATTCCTGCTACCAAAGCGATAAGAATCTGGATTGATAACGATAATTTGCCTTTCTTTTCTGCCATTCTAAAGCTCCTTTCACAAAATATTCACATTTCTGTAACTCAAGTATATTATAAGTAACAATATTAGTAAATTATTCCTAAAAATGCACAATTACTTGAATTATTTATATAAAATTTGTTTAATATTTTATTATTATTTTTGATTTATTTACAGAAAAAGTTATATAATCACTATATATTGGAGCAGATTATGAAAAAGAAAATATTAGAGAATATCGGAAAATTTTTAGTTTTTTCCATAGTGTTATACCAAGGCTTAGGATTCTATGAATCTGATAGAATCGTTGATTATGGGGAAAAAAATATATCAAAGTGATAAATATATGAACGTGGTGGACGTAGGTAATTGAGACACAACCATTATTCTTCTACCTGAATATGGAACTATTGCACCTGGTTTGGACTTTACACCATTAATTGATGAACTATCAAAGAGCTTTAGAGTTGTGGCTGTTGAGCCATTTGGATACGGAGATAGCAGCATTACAAACCATCCTCGTACGGTTGAAAATATAGTAAAGGAAATCCACAAAACTATCGAGACCTTAGATATTGAAAAATACATTGTAGTTGCCCACTCCATATCTGGGCTCTATTCCATAAAATACTGTAATTCCTACCCAAATGAAGTGATTGGGTTTGTCGGACTTGATTCCTCAGTTCCAAATCAGCCTAACTATCAAAATGTAGGTGCCTTCTATGAGATGAGGTCAATTGCTAGAATTTTAGGTCTATATAGGGGAGCGGTTACAATAAACCCTAGTATTTCATTGCCAAATTCAGGGGAAGATGGGAGATATACGAAGAAATATTACAGCAAATGTATTATCGAGCCAATAGGGACTTTGGAAATTCAGCAGTAATAAATGAAGCTAATAATCTCAAAGCCAATTGGTAGAAAATTATGGGTATAACTATACCAATTGAAATACCTACATTATATTTCATTGCAAAAACAGTTGATGGTGTAGAACACTGGAGATATTTTGAGACTGAAAAGACAATAAGAGATAGAAATAACAGTAAAATAATTTTACTTGATGGAAATCACTACATTCATAGAACTCAATCTAAGAGAATAAGTGAAGAAATCGTTAATTATTTTAAGAAAGGGGATAAAAATGAATTCTAATTCAAACAAAATAAATTCATTTTGGTCAAAAACAAAGGAAGAGATTTTTAATTTACTAGGCACAAAGGACTCAGGACTCACCACATCAGAAGCAAGTGACAGAATTAAAAAGTATGGTGAAAACAAAATTACTAAGAGCAAAAAATCAAAACCCTTTGACGTCTTTATAAAACAATTCAAAAGCCCAATAACTTTGATATTACTTTTTGCTACAGTAATTTCTATCTCCTTAAGAGACTACACGGACTCTATAATAATACTTAGTATTGTGTTGATTAGCGGGTTTTTAGGTTTTTTCCAAGAGTATAATGCAGGAAATGCAGTCAACAAATTAATGGATATCGTAAAGGTTAAGGCCGATGTAATTAGGGACGGACAGATTGTGCAAATTCCCACGGAGGAGTTGTTTCCTGGGGATATAGTTAAATTGCACACGGGGGATATTATTCCAGGGGACTGCTTGATCCTTGAGTCCAATGGGCTTTCAGTCGATGAATCCACTCTCACTGGGGAAACTTTCCCTGTCGAGAAAAATACAAATACCTTAGAGGAAGCAACTTCCCTATCCACTAGGTTTAACTCCTTATGGATGGGAACCCATGTAGTGGGCGGTGAGGGTACAGCTCTAATTGTCAATACGGGATTAAATACGGAATTTGGTGAAATTTCTGGACGATTAGAGGAAGCCATTCAATTAACTGATTTTGAAATAGGAGTTAGAAGGTTTGGGACTCTACTTATGGAGCTTACCGTCTTGATGCTCCTAGGAATTTTTGCAGTTAACTTGGTATTAAAGAAACCAGTATTTGACTCATTTTTATTTTCACTGGCACTAGCGGTAGGATTGACACCACAGCTTTTACCAGCAATTATTTCTGTAAACCTCTCAACTGGTGCCAAAAAGATGGCGGAGAAGAAAGTTATCGTAAAGAAACTATCTTCCATCGAAAACTTTGGTAGCATGGATACGCTTTGTACAGACAAAACAGGAACCATAACTACGGGCATAATAAAGCTCCACGAAATTACTGACCATAAAGGTAATAATGTTGAGGAGTTAAATTTGTATGCCTATCTTAACGCCTCATTTCAATCTGGATACGAAAATCCCATTGACGATGCAATAATGAAGGATAAGGCTATGGACGTAAGTACATTTAAGAAAATTTCCGAAATACCATATAACTTTAAAGATAAGACTATTAGCGTAATTGTAGATGACTCTACAAATAAATCACTTCTGATTATGAAAGGTGCTCTAGAGAATGTACTTTCAAAATGCACAACAGTAAAATCCAATGGAGACTTACTACCATTAAATGGTTCTATCGAAGAAATTAGAAGTAAGTATAGCGACTTGGGACAAGGTGGTTACAGGGTTTTAGGCTTAGCAATAGGTGATAATCCTAAAAAAACTGGCGATGACTATGTTAATGAGGAATTGACATTTTTGGGCTTTATTATACTAAATGACCCATTGAAGGAAGATTCTAAGAGCACAATAGATGAAATAAGAAAACTCGGCGTAGACATGAAGATAATAACTGGGGACAATAGATATGTAGCAAAAAGTGTGGCAGAGTCCTTGGGTTTAAACTCCGATACCATTTTAACCGGTGGTGAGATATCAAGATTGAATGATGAAGCCTTGATAGTGCGCGTGAAGGATGTTTCATTGTTTGCTGAAATAGAACCTAACCAAAAGGATAGAATAATAACTTCCCTACAAAAAGGTGGCTCCGTAGTAGGCTATATGGGAGACGGGATAAACGATGCTACTGCAATAAAGTCAGCGGACGTTGGAATATCTGTAAATACAGCAGCAGATGTGGCAAAGGCTGCAGCAGATATCGTACTACTGGAAAATAACCTACAGGTATTAATAGCTGGCGTACTAGAGGGAAGAAAGACATTTTTAAACACAATGAAATATGTTCACATGGCGACTAGTGCTAACTTTGGCAATATGTTCAGTATGGCTGGTGCGTCAACGTTCTTGCCGTTTTTACCACTATTGCCAACCCAGGTACTACTAACCAACCTTGTGACGGATTTCCCAGAAATGCAAATTGCGAATGACAACGTTGAGGAAACCCAATTGGAAAAACCAAGGAAATGGGATATAAACTTCATAAAGAAATACATGATAACTTTTGGATTATTAAGTTCCATTTTCGATTATTTAACCTTTGGAGTTTTAATATTTGTGTTTAAGGCAAGTGAAAGTCTATTTCAAACGGGGTGGTTTACTGAATCTGTAATTTCAGCCGCATCCATGGTTTTGATACTGAGAACTGAAGATAGTATCTTTAAGAGCAAACCGGCTAAGGGACTTTTAATTGCAACTATGCTATCCATAGCCTTCACATTGGCATTACCTTATACACCATTGGGTAGTATATTGAAGCTAGTTCCGCTACCACCGACTATGATTCTGGCTCTAGGGCTATTAGTTGTAGTTTATTTGACCCTTGGGGAAATATTAAAAATTAACTTTTATAAAAAACATAAGGGAGAATGATGTCATAATTATATTTTAATTAGCTAGTATGATGGATTGACAAAGTCTATACTATTTGGAATAATGTTATTAACAGGCAGAAGCCACTCAAAGCTACAGAAGTAGCTAATATGAAACTTGGATTGAAGTCCAAGGAATTAATGGTTGGAAATGGTTCCAACTATTTGTGTTTCATATTTGAGGGCTTCTATTATATTTTGAGGTGATTATGAAATTAATAGAATTTTTTAGGGAATATCCGAAAGTTGCAATTGCATTTTCAGGTGGAGTAGATTCGTCTTATCTCCTTTATGCTGCATTGGAGTCTGGTGTTGATGCTATTGCGTATTATGTAAATTCAGACTTTCAACCAAAGTTTGAGTTAGAGGATGCAAAAAGATTAGCAAACCAACTGGGAGCTAGGTTGGAAATTATTGAACTCGATGTATTAAGTCATGATGAGATTGCAAAGAATCCAAGTAATAGATGCTACTACTGTAAGAATGCGATATTTAAAGAAATAATAAATAGGGCGAAGAAAGATGGATATTCTGTAATAATAGACGGCACAAATGCTTCGGACGAAGTTTCAGATCGACCTGGAATGAAAGCGCTGCAGGAGTTAAGTGTACTCTCTCCGTTGAGGTTAAGCGGAATTACAAAGTCCGAGGTTAGACAGCTTTCTAAGGAAGCAGGTCTTTTTACTTGGGACAAGCCTGCATATGCTTGCTTGGCAACTCGTATTCAACCAGAGACAGAAATTACTAAGGAGATGTTAGTAAAAACGGAACAATCAGAGGACTTCTTGTCTAGTATTGGATTTACTGATTTTAGAGTTCGGATGATAGGAAACTCAGCAAAAATACAAATACCTGAAGCACAACTATCAGATTTAATCAAAAAAAGAAGTGAGATACTAAAAGAGCTATCGAAGTATTACGATTCAGTTATGTTGGATTTGGAGGTTAGATAATGAGTGATATAAAAGAAATACTAGAAGGCGTCAAGCTTGGACATATATCCATTGATGATGCTGTGCTTAAATTGAAAACCAAACCATTTGATGATATTGGTTTTGCAAAGATAGATAATCATAGGGCTCTAAGACAGGGAACCGCAGAGGTTATCTATGGAGAAGGTAAAACTATAGAGCAAATTGTATCAATCGTCGATGTAATGAAAAAAAATGGCCAAAAAACGATATTAATAACTAGGATAGGTTCTGAAGTAGCTTCTGAAATTAGAAAGTTCCACGATATTAAACATAATGAAGCTGCTAGGCTAGCTATTATTGGGGAATTTCCAAAGGCTGATGGAATTGGAAAAATAGTAATTGCAACTGGAGGGACCAGTGATATACCTGTGGCAGAAGAAGCAGCACTTACAGCGGAAGCCCTGGGAAATGAAGTGATTAGATTATATGATGTGGGTGTTGCAGGAATACACCGGACATTGGCAAACTTAGATATTCTCATGAGTGCCAGCGTTCTAATTGCGATTGCTGGTATGGAGGGGGCATTGGCGTCCGTCCTAGGAGGATTGGTTGACTGTCCAGTCATTGCGGTGCCGACAAGCGTTGGATATGGGGCATCCTTTGGTGGAGTTGCTGCGCTATTATCAATGTTAAATTCTTGTGCCAGTGGTGTTTCCGTAGTAAATATTGACAACGGGTTCGGTGCAGGGTTTTTAGCAAGTAGAATAAATCATATGGAGATAAAAAAGTGAAAACATTATATATAGATTGTGGTATGGGAGCTGCAGGCGATATGTTAGCAGCTGCACTATTGGAATTAATTGACAATAAAGAAAAATTTATTAACAAGGTAAATAATCTCGGAATTCCCAATGTACACGTGGAGAGCTTACCTGCAGAAAAATGTGGCATTATGGGAACACAAATAAATGTTCTAGTTTCTGGTGAAGAGGAAGAGAGTATCGATGTAATTGATGATGATCCATACTCCCAAGCAAATAGGGACCCACATTTTCATCCGGAACATGATGTATTTCATAGTCATAATGGTCATGTTCACTCTCATGGTAAGGCTGGGCATAGTCATTCCCACGAAGGAGAAGACCATTCCCACGAAGATTCACATACTCACCACCATCACGGCTCCATGGAGGAAATTGAACATATAGTAAGGGGTCATCTCAATCTATCTACGGTTGTTAAGGACGATATAATGGGGGTTTTCAATCTGATAGCAGAAGCTGAAAGTTTAGCCCATGGAGTACCTGTATCCCAAGTGCATTTCCATGAAGTTGGATCCATGGATGCGATTGCTGATATAACAATGGTAGCTATGCTAATGGAAGAATTAGACGTAGAAGAGGTAGTTGTATCACCAATACATGTGGGAAGTGGACATGTTAAGTGCGCACACGGAATTTTACCAGTGCCTGCTCCAGCAACCGCATATATACTTAAAGACGTGCCTATTTATGGAGGGGCGATAAAAGGCGAGCTTTGCACGCCTACTGGTGCAGCTTTGTTAAAGCATTTTGCAACTAGATTTGGGAATATGCCGGTAATGAAAGTGCATAAAATTGGATACGGCATGGGGAAGAAGGATTTTGATAGGGCAAATACAGTTAGGGTGTCTTTAGGTGAAACTTCAAGCTCGCAAGAGGACGTTGTAGAGTTAAGTTGCAATATCGATGACATGACACCTGAAGTGACGAGTTTTGCAATAGAGATGTTTTTTGAAGCAGGTGCCTTGGAAGTATATACAATGCCAATAGGAATGAAAAAATCCCGTACAGGCATTTTGCTTACCATCATGTGCAAAGAAGGTATAAAAGATAAAATGTTAGAATTAATATTTAAACATACGACCACTATTGGCATCAGAGAAAATACAAGTCGTAGACACACTTTAAATAGAACAGTATCCAAGGTGGAGACGCCATATGGAGAAGTTGATGTAAAAATTTCTGAAGGATTTGGCGTAATAAAAGAAAAGTACGAGTATGAAGATTTGGCAAAAATTGCAAGAGAAAACAATTTAAGTATTTTTGAAGTAA
>CAYUJY010000069.1:0-3113 GCA_964445145.1 uncultured Peptoniphilaceae bacterium
ATTCTACAATATCATCTACTAACTCAGGGTTGTTGTTCATAGAAGGTGCACCCATAGTGTGCTCAACCTCAGCACTTGCTCTAAATGTAGCTGCTACACCCTTTGCCACTTCATGAACCCTTTGGGTCAAAAATGCCCTTAATTCTTCGTTATTTGATCTAGTTGAAACTTCTAGTGTCGCATGACCTGGTGTAGTGTTAACCGTATCTCCACCAGAAATTTTGCCAACTAGGATTACCGCTTGGTCAAACATGGAAACTTCCCTTGCTATAACATTTTGTAGTCCAATTGCTATATGACAAGCAACTATAACTGCATCCACACCCAGTTCTGGGGTAGAGCCATGGGAATTTTTGCCCTTTACATGAATCTTAAATGCATCAGCCGATGACATTGCTTGCCCCCTAGCCATATTTAAGCTTCTAAATTTTGATTCCTCGCTACCTACGTAGGTGTGAATTCCTATCGCCGCATCGACTTTAGGATTTTCCAATATTCCATTTTCGATCATGTCCTTAGCGCCTTCTAGAATTTCTTCTGCTGGCTGAAACATAAATTTTACAGTTCCTTTTAGCTCTGCTTCATTTTCCTTTAGCATCTTAGCGGCTAAAAGTAGCATCGATGTGTGGGTGTCGTGTGCACAGGAGTGACAATATCCATTAGTGGACGCAAATTCATAGCCTGTCGTTTCATCCATAGGTAAGGAGTCCATATCGCCACGTAGTAAAATTACTGGCTCACCTTTTCCAACTAGACCCGTTACACCTGCTTTACCTACTTTTTTAGGCTCGATGCCATAACTTTGGAGCTTTTCCATTACGAATGCAACAGTTTTGTCCAAGTTAAATCCAAACTCTGGATTTTGGTGTAATATTCTTCTGTTTTTTATAAGCTCGTCTTTATACTCTTCTGATTTTTGTAAGTATATATTCATTTTCGACCTCCTATTTCAATATAGTAAAAATAACATATCCTATAATATAAGTCAATTTAATAATTCTTAACTTGAATCATAATGTGTTATAATATTTAAAAGGAGTTTTTATGAGTAATTTTGTACATTTACACGTACATTCCGAATACAGTCTGTTGGACGGTTCCGCTAGGATTGAAGACATGGTAAAGAAAACCAAGGAACTGGGAATGAATTCCCTAGCCCTGACAGATCACGGTTCGATGTATGGTATTATCCAATTTTATAAAGCATGTGAACGGTATGGAATTAAACCTATCATTGGTTCAGAGGTATATATAACAAATCAAAGCAGATTGGAAAAAAACACTGCCAATAGGAAATATTTCCATTTAATTTTGCTTGCAAAAAATAACACGGGCTACAAAAACTTGATTAAGCTCGTATCAGAAGGCTTTACTACAGGATATTACTACAGACCACGGGTTGATTATGAGGTGCTGAAAGAGTATTCCGAAGGGTTGATTGGGACATCTGCATGTATTTCAGGAGAAGTACAAGCGTTGATTTTAGACGGAAAATACGAAGAAGCCAAAGAAAAGGCATATTTTTACGAAGATATTTTTGGCAAAGGCAACTTTTATTTGGAGCTTCAAGACCACGGTATGCCTGAGCAGAAAATTATTAATGAAGGATTATTGAAACTTAATAAGGAGACGAACATTCCTTTAATCGCTGCCAATGATTCCCATTATCTAAATAAGGACGACTATATTTCCCACGACGTACTACTTTGCGTACAAACGGGAAAGACCATAAATGATGAAGAACGTATGAAGTTCCCCAGCTCTGAATTTTATTTAAAATCACCAGAAGAGATGGCGGAGCTATTTTCCTATGCACCAGAGGCCCTTGAAAATACACAAAAAATTGCAGATATGTGCGATGTGGAAATAGAGTTTCACAATTTAAAGCTACCGCATTTTGATGCCCCAGATGGCATAGAAAACGAAGAATATCTAAGGCATTTGATTACAGAAGGCTTAAGGCATAGATATGGAGTTATTACTGAAGAAATAGAAAAAAGATTTCTATATGAATTTAACACCATTGTGGAGATGGGATATATAGATTACTTTTTAATCGTATGGGATTTTGTGCGATTTGCAAAAGAAAAGGACATACCCGTGGGACCTGGAAGAGGTTCTGCAGCAGGCTCCATAGTTTCCTATGCCTTGGAGATAACTGATATTGACCCATTGAGATTTGGACTCTTATTTGAACGTTTTTTAAATCCAGAAAGAGTTTCCATGCCAGATATAGATATAGATTTCTGCTATGAACGTAGAGAAGAAGTAATTGATTATGTAATTGAAAAATATGGTGAAGAAAAGGTAGCACAAATTGTAACTTTTGGTACAATGGCTGCAAAAGGCGCCATAAGGGATGTAGGACGCGCATTAGACATTCCATATGGAAAGGTTGATTCAATTGCAAAGCTGGTCCCTATTGACCTGAATATGACCATAGACAGGGCCTTAGATATCTCTAAGGAACTAAATAAATATTATACTGAAGATTATGAAGTCAAGCGACTTATAGACATCGCCCTATCAGTAGAGGGACTTCCTAGACACACTTCAACCCATGCGGCTGGGGTATTAATTACGGGAAGCAGCGTAACGGACTATGTTCCACTAACTAGAAATGATGAAATAATTGCTACCCAGTTCAATATGATAGAACTGGAAGAACTGGGACTTTTAAAAATGGACTTCCTAGGACTCAGGACCTTGACAGTTATAAAGGACGCCGTGGATTCAGTAAAAAGAAACCGTGGGATATCGTTGAACATGGATGACATAGACTTAGAGGATGCCAAGGTATTAAAGCTTTTTGAAAAGGCAGATACACTTGGAATATTCCAGTTTGAGTCTGCGGGTATGAGAAGATTCCTAAAGGACTTAAAGGCAGACGTGTTTGAAGATTTAGTTGCTGCCAACTCCCTTTTTAGACCTGGACCTATGAACCAGATACCTCAATTTGTTTTGTCAAAGCATGACCCTAAGCAGGTAAAATACATTCATCCAAAGCTCAAGGAAATATTGGAACCTACTTACGGCTGTATAGTTTATCAAGAACAGGTAATGCAGATCGTAAGATTAATAGGTGGCTATAGTTTTGGACAAGCGGACCTTGT
>CAYUJY010000069.1:3123-3380 GCA_964445145.1 uncultured Peptoniphilaceae bacterium
GAACAAGAGAGGTACAAATTTATTTATGGTGATGTAGACGAGACTGGAAATGTGATTTTAGACGGTGCTATTCGAAATGGAGTAGACGAAAAGAGCGCAAACAGAATCTTCGACTTAATGATTGACTTTGCAAACTATGCATTTAATAAGAGTCACTCCGTAGCATATGCGGTGGTGGCATTTAGAACTGCGTATCTAAAACACTACTACCCTGTGGAATATATGGCGGCATTAATTTCTTCCATTATGGGACAAAC
>CAYUJY010000069.1:3390-9968 GCA_964445145.1 uncultured Peptoniphilaceae bacterium
AGTGGCACTATATATCGAAGAGTGCAAACGACTGGGAATAGAAGTATTAAGACCAGATGTAAACAAAAGCTTTAAAAAGTTCACAGTAGAAGGAGATAATATTCGATTTGGACTTCTAGGCATTAAGGGAATAGGTGCTGGCGCAATTGACGCAGTAGTCAAGGCGAGAAAAGAAGGCGGCAACTTCACATCCCTAAAAGACTTTATCGTACGGGTTGGAGCTGTTGATAACTTGGCTGTAAACAAGAGATCTTTGGAAGGATTTATCCGTTCAGGTGCCATGGACGATATAATACCAGGGCGAAGTAAAGCCATGGGCGTGTATGAAGGCATATTATCCAGCAACCAAATGGAGTTAAAGAGAAATATTGTGGGACAATTTGACCTATTCGGCACTGCAGAAGGCGTCGAGGACAATTTTGATGTGGAATATCCCAACGTTCCCGAATTTACAAAAAGTGAACTATTGGAAATGGAGAAAGATAGCACAGGGGTTTATATAACTGGGCATCCACTAGAGGAATATGAAGATTTAATAAATAGAATAAATATTTATTCCATCGGCGAGATTATGGACAATTCAGAGGAAACTCTTCACACTGAGTTTCACGATGGAAAATATATAAAGTTAGCTGGAATGATTATTTCTGTCAAAAAGATGATTACGAAAACAAAAAACTTAATGGCATTTATTACGATTGAAGACCTTGTTGGTTCCATTGAGTGCATCGTATTTCCAAAAATGTATGACAGATATTCTTCGCTGTTAGAAGAAGGGAAAGTAGTCACTGTATTTGGTAAATTATCAGTTTCCGATGCTGAGCCTACGAAAATTCTCGCAGAGAGAATAGCTGACATCCAAGAGGAAAATAGTAAAAAACTTTTCATTCGTTTTGATAGTAAAAATGATACCTTTAAAATAAATAGCGTAATTCAAGAATTAAATAAGTTTAAAGGTAGCTCAAAAGTGGTATTCTATTATACGGAGCAGAATTTACAATCCACCAATGACAAACTCACTGTGGATTTGGGAAAGATAGAAGAATTAAAAAAATCATTACAGCACCACTTGAAGGAAACTGATATTGTGGCTAAGTAACGGAGGTATTATGAAAAATATTGCAATTTTAACGAGTGGTGGCGATGCACCCGGGATGAACGCAGCCATTAGGGCAATAACCAGAACAGCGCTGTTTAATAAGCTTACTGTATATGGCATAAAAAATGGTTATAAGGGACTTATTGAAGGGAATCTAAGCGAATTGGATGCATCATCCGTAGGCGATATAATCCAAAGGGGAGGTACCATTTTAGGAACTGCACGAAGTGAAGAATTCCGAACTGACGAAGGATTTAAGAAGGCTTTAAATGTTTTGGACGTGTATAATATCGATGGAATTGTGACCTTGGGAGGAGACGGAACCTTTAAGGGGGCTCAACAGCTAGCCGATGCAGGTATAAAGACTATTGGTATTCCTTGTACGATTGATAATGACCTTCCGTATACGGACTTCACAATTGGATTTTGGACGGCTATAGAAACTGCAGTAGATGCCATTGGCAAGCTCAGAGATACATCTTCATCCCATAGCAGAGCAAATGTAATAGAAGTAATGGGACGACACTGTGGAGATTTGGCGCTCTATTCAGCTTTAGCTGGAGGTGGAGAAAGTATAATTGTGCCTGAACAGCCAATTGACATCGATGCAATTTGCAAAAAGGCAATGCGTGGAAGATTAAGGGGCAAAAGACACAACCTAATCATCGTGGCTGAGGGCGTGGGCGATGTTTACGAGATAGCACAAGCAATCGTGGACAAAACCCATATTGACACCAGGGTCACTGTGCTAGGGCACATTCAAAGGGGAGGCTCACCAAGTGCGCCCGATAGAATTATGGGCTCATCCATGGGTAGACGCGCAGTTGAATTATTGATAGCAGGAAATTCTAAAAAGCTGGTTGGTGTGAAGAATAACGATATATTCGAAATGGATATAGACGAAGCACTTGCTGTTAAGAAGAGCTTTAATTACGATATGTATGACACGGTCAATATACTGTCGACATAGGAGGAAGAAATGATTAAAAAGACAAAAATAGTGTGTACCATAGGACCTGCATCCGAATCGGAGGAAATGCTGGAGAAGTTAATGCTAGCGGGAATGAACGTATGTAGACTGAACTTTTCCCACGGGTCCCATGATGAACATCAACAAAGAATAGACAGAATAAAGACTGTTCGTGAAAAACTAGGGCTACCTATTGCTATTATGTTAGATACGAAAGGTCCTGAAATTAGACTTGGAAACTTCAAAGACGGAGTAATAAATTTAAGCACTGGAGATAACTTTACATTAACCAGTAGAGATATTTTAGGTGATGAAAGCATAGTGTCCATGACCTACAAAGGCTTACCTTATGACGTAAACCCTGGAGATAGAATTTTAATTGACGATGGGTTAGTCGAAATGCAAGTTATCAAAATAATTGATGATACGGATATTTTGTGCGAGGTACTGAATAACGGAGAATTAAAAAATCATAAGGGCGTAAACGTGCCGAATATAAAAATTTCTCTTCCTGCAGTAACTGAAAAGGACAAATCAGATATACTATTTGGAATTCAGAATGATGTGGATTACATTGCTGCATCCTTTATTAGAAAATCTGAGGACGTAAATGAAATTAGAAAAATTTTAGAAGACAATGATGGGGAATTTATCGATATTATCTCGAAAATCGAAAACCAAGAAGGCATAGATAATATGGATGACATCCTAAAGGTTTCAGATGGAATAATGGTGGCACGTGGAGATTTGGGAGTAGAAGTCCCAACTGAAGAAATGCCTATAATCCAAAAGGAACTAATAGAAAAGTGCTACCTTGCTGGAAAGCCAGTAATCACCGCGACCCAAATGCTAGATTCCATGATTAGAAATCCTAGACCGACTAGAGCGGAAGTTACAGACGTAGCAAATGCAATTATAGATGGAACTAGTGCGATAATGCTATCCGGTGAAACTGCTGCTGGGAAATATCCACTAGAAGCTGTTCAAACCATGAATAAAATTGCACTTAGGATTGAGAGGTCTTTAGATTACAGAAAAATCTTTAGAGAAAAACTTGCAATCCAAGAGCACACAACAACTAATGCAGTAACAAAATCAGCCGTAGTGGTTGCACAAGACCTTGAAGCTAAGGCTATTGTAGCGTCTACATCAAGCGGTTATACTGCTAGAGCAGTTTCGAAGTTTAGAGCAGAGACCATGATTATAGCGGTAACTCCAAACGAGAGAGTTAGAAGAAAGTTGGCACTTTCATGGGGCGTAGAATCTGCATCGACTCCGTATTTTGATACGACAGATGAGTTGATACAAGGTTCATTAGATGCGTCTGTGGAAGCGGGACTTTTAAACGAAGGTGACCTTGCTGTAATTATTGCAGGTATTCCAGTAGGTTTATCTGGGGCAACAAACCTTATTAAAGTTCAAACTATCGCAACAATTTTACTTCAAGGAATTGGAGTTGGAAAGAAGAGTGGCGTGGGTAGAGTAGTCGTAGGAAACACAGAGGACGAATTACTTCCAAAATTTGAGCACGGAGATATTCTAGTATGTAGAGCTACGGACAAGGACATGGTTAGCTTTATGGAAAATGCTTCTGCTGTAATAGTTGAAGAGGGCGGATTTACGTCCCATGCTGCCATAGTAGGTTTACATTTAGACGTACCTACAATCATAGGTGTGAAAAATGCTACTTCTATTCTTAAGGACGGAGACATTATAACTGTGGATTCAGAGTCTGGAAATATATATAAGGGCGAAGCAACTGTTAAATAAGGATAAGTTTTATGAATGGCCAGGGTTACCTGGTCATTTTTTATGCATAAAATACTATTTATTCGATTTTCTTTGTAATAATTTGTTACCTCATACGTATTAACTTATAGTAAGGTTAGCTTAAGATTACTTTATAGCATAAAAACAAGGAGGTGATACTTATTGGAAAATTCAAAATATGAAGATATTGGGACTATTAACAAAACTAATGAACACATAATATTTGATGAATTTTACAATCAATATTTTAATCGAGTTTATAAATTTGTTAGATACCGAGTAAATAATAATTTTGATGCAGAGGATATCACTGCAGATATATTTATTAAGGTACATCAAAATATTCATTCCTATAACCCACAGAAAGGAAATATTGAAGTTTGGTTATTTTCCATAGCTAGAAATACATTAAATGATTTTTTGAGACGAAAAAAATTGTTTAGGTTTTTGCCCTTTAATGAAACCTTCGAGGATGTGACATATGAGCATGAAGTAGATGAAAGGTTATGTAGGGATGAAGAATATGGGGAGTTGCAATTGGCAATTCAAACCTTGGACAAAAGAGAAATTGAAATACTATCCTATAGATTTGGTGCCGAGCTATCCAACGATGAAATATCTTTAGTTATGAAAATATCTACCAATAACGTATCCGTAATTATACATCGAGCAATTAAGAAGCTAAAGAAAATAATGGAGGAAAATCATGAAAAACAATATGGTTAATACAGATTTAGACAATGAAATAGAAAATAAACTTAACAACTTGTATAATTCCAATGAAAACATAAACAAAAAAGTATATGAAAAAGTCATTAATAATAGTAAACGAAAGAAATATAGCTTCAAAACCCTAAGTTCGATTGCCGCTGCCTGCGTGTTGCTGTTGGGATTTAGCCAAACCTCACTGGCAGGTGATATATATAGTTCGATTAAAGTATTCTTCCTTCCATCTGAAAATAGCTTTGTAGTGGATAGTATGGATGTTACAAAAATTGATATGCCTGATAACTTGAAAGGTATGATATTTACTGCCGATAATAAAGAAGTCCTAGTATTGGAAAAAGCCTACGAGGGAGTTTATTTCAGTAAGGATGGCAAACCAATTACTGATATCGACTTTGAAAAAGGGATTGTTTATACGGAAGAAAGAATTGCAGACTTCGATAGTGAATTTAAATCAGAAAATTTAGATAAATTATTTGTCAGAGATTCCATAAGTGGAAAGACGACATTTAAACCTCTGTTCTTGCTTTCAGACAAATATATTTTGCAAGAAGTGTCCATTTACACTGGCAGTGTGGAAAACCCATCAGATTATATAGATTTCACCTATGTGGATATGGATGGAAATAAAATTTACGTGCAACAAAGAAAGATAAATGAGGAAACCATAAGCTCTGGCGGGGCAGAGATGGTGGAAGAAGTGGAATTTAACGGCGTGAAGGTTATCTTGATGGGAAGGGATGGGGCATGGAGAAGCATAAGTTTTGACATGGATGACGTGAACTACTTTATCTCTAGGAGGAACTCTACCGTTGAAGATTTTGAAGAATTATTCTTGGATTTAACAAATGGGGATTAAGAAATTACAATTTATAAAATGAATGAAAAGGACTGGAAATTTCAGTCTTTTTTTCATGTTTTTGTATTCGAAACTATTATTAATAGGTGATTTGCATTATAATTAATAAGATAGATTTATAGAACGAATAGTTAGCATCATAATTTGAGGAGGAGCTATGATAATAGATTTTTATGGGGAAGTTGAAGCATTAACGAAGGATTTGGTGGGAATTGAAAGCATCGTTAAGGGTGGAAATGAAACTGTTGTGGCTGAGTATGTATTTGAGTTTTATAAAAACCTCGATTACTTCAAAGAACACCCAGAACAGTTAATTTTACAAAAGACATTAAATGATGAATATAATAGACATTCAACAATAGCTCTATTAAAAGGAAATGGGAAATCTAATAAGACAATTGTCCTAATGGGTCATACGGATACCGTGGGCGTGGATGATTATGGCAAGATTAAAGAGTATGCATTTTCACCAGATGAACTTCCTGAATTGTTAAAAACCATGGATATCGATGATGAAACCTTAAAGGATATTGAGTCAGGGGAATTCATGTTCGGTAGAGGTGCCCTGGACATGAAATCAGGTTTTGCTGGACATATGGCAATAATGAAATACTTTGCGGAAAATAGAGAACTGCTAAATGGAAATTTGGTTGCAATTGCAGCGTGTGATGAAGAAGATGGCAGTAGAGGTATAATATCAAGTTTGGAAGTGTTGGCAGAGTGGAAGGAACGTTATGATTTGGATTACCTCACTGCAATAAACGCTGATTATTCAACTCCATACTATACAGGCGACGAAAATAGATATATATATTTAGGAACCATCGGCAAAATTCTACCAACCTTTTATATGACTGGCAAAGAAACCCACGTTGGACAAGCTTTCGGTGGGTTGGACCCAAATTTAATAGCTGCAGAGATAACGAGAAATATTAGTTTAAATACTGAGCTTTGCGATACTTCCCAAGGGGAAACCACAGTTCCGCCAATCAGCCTAAAACAAGAAGATTTAAAGACGGTATACACTGTACAAACAGCCCTAGCGGCACATTCCTACTTCAATTTCTTCACCCATGGCATGATTCCTGGGGAAGTTTTTGAAAAACTAAAAGTTGTAGCGACAAATTCATGCCAAAATGTTTATGATTATCTAA
>CAYUJY010000070.1:0-9783 GCA_964445145.1 uncultured Peptoniphilaceae bacterium
CCGTTTTGTATCCACCGAGGGAAATTGCAGTTCTTGCTTTTTCTTGGACAAATCCTAGCCCTGCAATACCACCTCTGCCAACTATATTTGAGTCAAACAAAAAACTCATGAGATTTAGTAAGGCTTCACCCATGGCTATTTCCTTCGAAAAACCCTCTTTAATAGCTATTTTATATGAATCTAATGCTACGCCTCGAAGGGATGGAAATCCCGCCTCTGCTTCGCCCCTGATGCCTAAGTAGCCATGTTCTAAATATTGACTTTCTCCATAGGTGAGTTTGTCTTTTTTTCTTAAGTCAACGTTGAAATCTCCTGTTATGCCAGCAGAAATATCTCCTCCCCTATCGCAAATCTTATTATATTCCAACGAGTTATTTTCCCTATATACGGAACCGACAGCAGCACATAAAATTCCGAATATAAAAATTGCGCCCTTGTGAGTATTTACTCCTTTTGTTGCAAAAAACATATCAAATTCTGCTAGTACACCTAATGGTCTGATAACACTTAAGATTTCTCGGTAATTAGTACCTTCGTATTCATAACCAACCTTTGTGCACTTATAAAAATATTCACCCAGCGCAAGATTCGAGTTTACAAAGGTAAAAATATCCATATCCTCATGGGATCCGTTGTTATTTCTATCTACCAACCCTGGCTTGGGTGTGAGTAGAACTTCGTAATGTAGGGCACGTTGCGCTAAGTTTGCTATGCTTCTATGGAAAGCTTCAATATCATTTTTATAGTTATCATTTATTAATTTCATAATTTTGTAACTTTTATCTCCTTATTAATGGGTATATTCTAAATACATTATAATATAAAAGAGGTGACTTATGAAAAAATTACTTATATTTTCTTTAGCGATTATGATTCTATTGGTTGGGTGTAGCACAACACCTACACAGCCTTCGTCTTCAAATGTTGCAGAACCTAGCGTGGTTATTCGCAAGGAAAGTGTCGAGGGAAGTGTAAAGGAAACATATATCGAAGAAAATAAAAAATATATTGAATTGAAAGCTGGCAAGGACGTCTTAAAGTTAGATGCATCAAACGTACAGAACTTTGAAACCATAGCTCCAGAAGAGTTCTATAGAATTGTATTTGAAGGTGAAACAAAGACAATAATAGATATTACGAAGATTAATGTAATACCTGCAACCGCACAACCACTTGAGCGTAATAAACGAATCATCCAAGTAGAACCTACCCTTGATTTAGATGGATTGAATCCATTTAAAGTGGCAGATATTTCAAGTTTTCCAGAATTTGGAATACCGAAAATTGTTCTATACACGGATGCCGTAAAGGATGAGCAAGGCTCATTCCATTGGGACGATGGAAATAGATTTGTGCTAATAGCCCACACAGTTGATAGTGGATATATCCTATTTAACGAAAGAATACAACTAGGTGGTATGGATGTAAATGTATACTCCCTAGAAGGAGTGCTTTACATTGCTTCAATGGATACTGCAACGGCAGATATTAACTTTAGAATTTATGAACTTATCAATGGTAAGTTTGAAGAGGATATAATATTCGACGGTCAAGGAAATATAAACATGCTTTACACTTCAAATTAAATATAAAATAAAGCCTGCACTACTTCTTTGAGTTGCCTCAACAAGCAGTGCAGGTTTTTTAATATTCAAGCTTTTCTAAAACCTTAATCCCCAAATTTTTAGCAAATCTTTGGGTTTCAATAATTGCATTATCAACTAGTGAATCTGGTTTATGTGCATCAGAGTTAATTATATACTTTAAATCGTATTCCTTGGATAGTTGAAATGTTTGTTTGTCTGGATAAAATCGATTCCCCCGCAGTCCGTTTGCATTAATTTCAATGGGAACATCCAGCTTTTCACAGATTTCAAAAATAGACCTCATAGTTTCTTCGGCATAACCATCCCAAGGACCATTATTATAATTTTGTAAAATTAAATCAGGGTGTGCTAGGAATGTAAACATTCCTGTTTTTAATCCTTCTCCAATTTCCTCAGCGTAAAGCTTTAATACCTCTGGACCTTTCTTAAAAAAACTATCGTGCTCACGATTTTTCCCACAGGTATGCTGACCCAATATAAATATTTCATATCCATATTTTTCTTTAAACCTATAGTAAGATTCCATGGCTTCTGGATAATACTCACATTCAAATCCCTTAATTATCTTTATCTCATTGCTATATTTATCTATGACGCGGTCGAAGTCATCATTGTATTGGTGAAATTCCTCCCAGCGCATTCGTAAAGGATCAAGGTTATCAATTAATGGTACATGCTCTGTCATTGAGATTTCCTCTAATCCGTACTTTATAGCTTCTTTTATATAATCTTCAATCTCACCAGTTCCATGATTACACCAACGGGTGTGGGTGTGGTAATTTGCTATCATAATAAACTTTAACCTTTTATAGCTGCAATTACCCTATCTACCTCTTTATCCGTAGTGTTGAAACTGGTCACTAGTCTAGAATAATTTCCAGCTGGGTTCATAACGTTAAATATTGCGATTTCCTTTAATCTTTTCAGTGCTCCATCATCCATCTCTATGAACATAATGTTTGCGTCTACGGAATTTTTAACTTTGACGTTTGGAAGATTTACTACATTTTCATAAATCTTTTTCATTTGTCCGTTTGCAGATTCTGCATTAGTTATATATAAATTATCCTTGATGTACGGGATAAACATCGCGGAAATAAACCTTGTTTTGCTCATCAGTTGCATACTTTGTTTTCTAACTGATGGCAATGCATAGGATAATTCCCTATTGAAGTTTACTATAGCTTCACCAATCATCATTCCATTCTTAGTGCCACCAAATGCCAATATATCGACTCCGGTGTCCTTGATGTATTCCTTTGCTGTAGTTCCAGTAGCTACTAACGCATTTGCTAGTCTTGCCCCATCCACATGAACCATCATTTTGTTTTCATGGGCGAAATTAACTATTTCTTTTATTTCGGCAACCGTATAGACTGAACCTGTTTCACTTACTGTGGATATACTCACGACTTTTGGAAATGGTTGATGAACTGATGTTAATCCTTTAAGTCCAAGCTTTATATTATCTATAGTGAGCTTACCATCAACATCTGGCACCAATGTAAGCTTTGAACTGGTCAGTCTTTCAAAAGCTCCCGCCTCATCCATGTTTATGTGTGCTGAAGCCGTACATATAACCGTTTCAAATTGTCTTACCATTGCTCCTAGCGCTACTACGTTTGCAGCAGTTCCATTTGTTACAAATAGTACATCGGCTTCTTCATCTTCGAATAAGTTTCTTATTAATGAAATAGCCTCTTCTGTTGTTTCATCTCCACCATAGGGAATCCCGAACTTATTGTTTTCTGTACCCAAAGCCTTTAAAATTTCAGGATGCATTCCCGATGCATTATCACTGTTTAAAAAAATCATCTCAATCACCTCTTGGATATTATATCACTAATTTATATCCATTTACTTTCTTTAATTGGAATTTTTATTTTTGATAACAATCCCCCATATTCCCAAAGGAAAAATTGACTTCCCTTTTTTCTAAGAATAATAGAGCGCATATTGTTAGTCCCTGAGCTTTGAATCAACAATTTTTCATAGCCCTCTTCAGGTACACAAGTATCATACTGTAACTTTACGACAAGCGGCATGGTAGGTTCATAATTGTTTTGAGGGTTTGAGCCATCGAAATAAGAATATGGTAGATATGGTTTGTCCATTAAACTATTTCTTAAAAATTGCAATCCATAATCATTTAATGGTTCTGGTCCTTTGAGATGATTAATCATATCAATTCCTAAATCTTTGTCTATGACATATGTAGCCATAGCGACTATAAATAACGCAGCAGTATCTTGTGGACTCTCGAGATTTGATAAAGAAATAAATTCTTCAATACTCATTGGTAATTTTTCAAACCTAATTTTTATACTTGTCATAATTAACCCTCCCTAGAATATATTATACAAATATCTTTCTTTTAAATTATTCCCCTTATACAAAAAACAGGGAATTATCCCTGTTTATTTTTCGATTTCCATCACATTTTCTAAATATTCAATTCTATCTTCGAAGCTTACTAACTCATGAATTTGATGGAGCATCCAAACATAACCAAAGGGATCAGTAAGGATTGCATTCGTAATACCCATTTCAGGGATTTTCGTCAGGGGTTGAATGTCTGCAAATCCATTTTCCTTCGCCAGATTGTAAGTCTCTTCAATATTTTCCACAAGTATATTAAGCCACATGGGTTTTCCTTCGCCTTCTTTTGGTGCAAGTAAATGATACTCAGGGTTTTCATCTAACATATGAAATCTACTTCCATAAAGTGTGAAAACTACTTCGTTCATTCCCACTGCATAGGATGTAGCCTCTATCGTCTCCACCCCAAAAACAGTTTTGTATAATTCCAAAGCCTTTAAGCTGTCTTTAACCACAAAATCTATTTCTACTCCTACCATAAAAATCTCCTCAAAGTTATTTTTATATTTATACCCGTATCGCCTAGGGAAATATCATTCCTATTCTTTATAAGAACCAAAATCCATATAATTCCCAATATATGATGTTAACAATTAATATAAGATAAAAAACTCCAGCAAATATATATTAATATATTTCGATATTAGGGATATATATATAACTAATTCATATTATCTCACCATATTGCCTAGTGTCACTACGCTTGCTACCGTCTTATTAGTTGTAAAAAGTACAGAGGCTTATTCAGTTTCGAATAAGCCTCTTTTTGTGTAAAAAACTTCTTCTATTGTTTCATCTCCGATATAGGAAATCGTAAATTACTATGCCCACTTATCGTCCTTCTGTGGGATTCTTATGCCACTTAAGATACCAGGATAATCCCATACAAAGAATTGACTGCCCTTTTTTCTTAGAACCAATACCCTCTTGCTGTCAGCACCGGAGCTTTGAAGTAACACTCTAGCATAACCCTCCTCGGCTCCCAAGGGATCTTCGAATACCTCCACTTCAAATGGGATAGTTGGCTCATAATTATTGCTTGGATTAGAACCTAAAAAATAAGAATTAGGAAGATATGGCTTATCTCCCAGCCTATCCTTTAAAAATTGAATTCCATGGGCATTTAAGGGCTCGGGACCCTTTAAAAAATTTATCATCTCCGTACCCAGCGCTCTATCCTTAACATATGTAGCTATTGCAACAACGAACATTGCAGCTGTATCCTCAGGTGTTTCAAGGTTTGATAGTGCAATAAATCCCTCTATGGTGACAGGTATCTTATCAAGCTTAATTTTCTTACTAGCCATAACCTTACCTCCTTTTCTCTATTATAAAAATAAATCTACATAATTCAAAACTAAAAACAAGGTTAATGTCTGCAAATCTATTTTCCGTCTCATATTTATTTTGTAGTTTATATCTTGTAGAAAGCTATAATAACAATAATAGAATTAAAGGAGACCACATGAAAATTATATTAGCCTACGATAGACCTGATTCAGTTAGAGAACTTTTCTTAGAATACACAAATTTGCTCATTGAAGGTGATCCTAACTTTATTGTGTATTTAGAATTGCAAAACTATGATGATGAGATTTCAAACCTAGAAAAAAAATATGGATTGCCTAAGGGAAGGCTATATCTTGCCTATGACAACGAAAATTTAGTTGGTTGTATCGGACTTAGAGAAATATACGAAAATAATTGTGAAATGAAAAGACTATATGTAAGGGATAATTTCAGAGGATTAGGTATAGGGAAAATGCTTGTATCAAAGCTTATTCAAGATGCAGTAGATATTGGATACTCTCACATGCTTCTTGATACCTTACCATTTTTAGAAAATGCGATAAAAATGTACAAGGATTTTGGATTTTATGAAATAGAGCCATATAATGATAGCCCCATGGGTAATTCAATTTACATGAGGCTCGATTTATAGTTTATTACTGTCGTTATTAAAAATCATATCAGTTTCTGGAATATTGTAGTTGAGGTTGTAATTAACCGCTGCCACTCAGAACCATAGTATTCAATCTCATAGTATGCATAACTTCACTTAAACATTTAGACTTACCTTTGGGAATATCACGTATCATTTCCGTGAAGAAAATAAAAACATCACCGATGCGAGTAGTTTAAGTTTTCAGGCATTTTTTGAGGAAGATGTATAATCGGAAATATACATCCTATATGGCGAGCCAGTTATAATAAACATTAATAAATAGTGATTCAAGATAATTCACCTTTAACTATTCAGGTGGATTATCTTTTTCTAACAAAATAGCTTTTGCCAGTTTATATTTTTCAATTCTTTTATAATCCGCAGCAGTTGGATTTTTAATTCTCCTTAAATTCATATTATCAGCTAAATCAAACATCTTAACCTCCCTAGCTGTAACATTGCCTTTTAGTTTTTTCACGTACATAAAATAGGGTGTTCTTTTATCATGGTTAAGTAGTTTTAATGCATCTAACTGATTTTTCGATAAAAACGATAAATCACTTTCCGAATATTTTGAGTCTTCTAAAACATCATGTAATACTGCTACTATTTTTCCATCCCAAGATTTTGAACATAAAGATACACGTATGGGATGAAAAATGTATCTCTTTCCAGCCTTGTCAAGTTGCCCCCTGTGAGCCTTTAAAGCAATTAAAATAGACCTTAAATATTTAATTAAATTCATTTTACCTCTATCTTGAAAAATATTTCTTTAAATTTGAAATAGATATGATTCTAACAATTAAGTTATACCCAATAAAAGTCTACCTATCCATAGTATATGGGATAGACATAACATTAAAAATATTGGCAACATTAAAGTAAAAAAATCACTTTTCAGCTATTAAGTTCCATAAATTTCAAAACTTCCTCTACTGACATCATCCCAGCTCTAGCCCCAACTCCCTGAACACAAATTGCTGCATTAGCTGATGCAAACTTTGCAGCCTTTTTAATATCCATATACTGTATGGCATATAGCAATGAAGCACAAAAAATGTATCGACCTTACTCTCTAAAGAAAGATCGATACACAAAACTATATGCACATCTGTTTTATTTAGTTGTTAACGTAGCACTCTTTGCTTCTTGATTCCACGATAAATCATATCCTGATTCAGGTTTTTCTCTAGTCATGCCTAGTGTTTCAGCGATTGAACCTAGAGAGACATAAATTCTGCCTTCTATAACTTGTGGGGCTGTGTCACCTTCGTACACCTTGTCGTTGACAACGATATCGCTGCTATCTACGTTAATTTTGATTACCAAATCTTTTTTCGTAAAAGTTGCCGTTCTTGTTTCATCCTCGTAACTTACTTCCATCCCGAGAGCTTCAGCTACATATCTCAAAGGAATCATCATTCTGTCATTGTGAACAAAAGGCGTGCCATCCATTTCCACTTCTTTTGAATCAATTTCATAAGAACTCTTTCCAACTGTAAATACTATTGCAGAACTTTTTTCTTCCACAGTTATTGCCTTTACTTCATTTTTTACAACCGTTGTATCAACTGGTGACGATGGTTCTATAAGAGAAGGAACATAGGTTTCATCATCGTCATCGTCTTCATATACTACTTCAACAATATTTTCCCCTACTGGTACAGGTGTCTCCGGAACTTCTGGCTCTGGATCAACAGGCTTCGGTTGTGTAACTGGTGTATTGGGAACTCCACAGCCGCAATCCGCATATAGGACTTGTGCAGGTAGAACACCTACTAATAAAATCCCGACTAATAATACTACTGATACAAATTTTCTCTTTTTCATAGCCACTTCTCCTCGTTTGATTATGTATTTTACTTACATTAATATTATAGCACTTCGATATAAAAATATCACAACTATCCGTATGAAATATCAAAGTTTTTCATATCCTAAATTGTTATATCAAATTGAAAATTTTCACAGTTGATTCCTATTGCAATTTACAATTAATAAATATTTTTAAAACACTTGATTTAAATCAATTCACCATTAAATAATCTGTTTTATTATAAATACAAACATATTGAAATGGGTGATATTATGACAAACACAAATAATTATAGGCTTTATGAAAGAATTGCAGGTATAGGCTACCTATTGGCAACCTTATGCTACTCCATTGGAAGTGGTATGGTTGAAGGTGCATTAATCAATAGTGATAATACGGGAAGTAATATGACTTTAGGAATATTTTTAGAATTGTTAAACAGTATTTTTGTCGTAGTAATTGGTGCTATGTTATATCTTAGGTTTAAAAGTTTAAATCAGAAAATTTCCTTAGGATATTTGATTTCTAGAATAGCTGAAGGAGTTTTACTTGCACTTGGAAGTTTTAGCGGCTCGTTATATCTACATAACTATTATTTCAACCTGGCTATGTTGGTGCTAGGTCTTTACAGAGTGTTCTTCTTTGCTAAATGGTTACTAGTGGTAGGAGTCATAGGATATTTTTCACTTTTAATCTACTCTGGAGTTAATTTGGTACTAGGTTACAATGTCGCTCCCATGTGGTTATTCATACCGGCGCTGTTTTTGAAATTTTATTTCCGATTCGGCTGATTATGAAGGGTTTAGATACAAAAATAAGAGAATGACTCTCTATGGGAGCATTCTCTTTTTAAATCTGCTGAAGGTTTCTGGTGTAATTCCTAAATAGCTTGCTAAGTATATCTGTGGCACTCTCTCCAAAAGGTCAGGTCGACTTTTATACAATAACGCAAACCGTTCCTCAGGAGTTTGGAGTTTGAAGTTTGCGAAATTTATTTGCATATCTGAAAATTGCTTTTCAAAAAACATTCGTTTCATATTTGTAATGTCTGGTTCTTCTTCGGTAGACTCATCATCTAAATCTGAACATAAAACGACCACTGAGTCCTCTATAGCTGAAAGGCTGTACAAGGACATCCCCTCACCGTCTAAAAAACTAAACATATTTATGGATTCTTCATCGGATTAGAAATTCACAGTGATTTCTCTGCCGTTTTCATCGATTACAAATTGCCTTATACAACCTTTAATTAAGTAATAGCTGAAGTCGGGAGCATCACCCTGGTGGAGAAGCACCACGCCCTTTTTAAACTCCCTTGTGGGAATATATTCAAGCATGGACGTCATTTCCTCATCGCTTAACTTAGTGTACTTTCTCAAGTTTGTCATCAATATTTCTTTTACTGAATTTGGATTGTCCATAAGCTACTCACCCCTAATCCCATAATAGCATCTTAGCCATATCAAATCTACTAAAATAAAAAAACAGCTATCAGCCGATATTTCAGCTGATAGCCTATATTTATAATGGTGGAGGCGGTGGGAGTTGAACCCACGTCCGAAAACCCATCCACAACAGTCTCTCCGAGCGCAGTCAATTGTTTAAATTTCCTTACATCCACTCCAATTGACAGGATTGGATAAAGGTAGCTTCATTAAGTCCGTCTAATGCTCAAAGCTTTGCAATAGATAGTGCCCTACTAAGGTTGACATCATGCCAATGGTCGTAGGAATCCACCGGGTGATGAGCAGTTTACTTTAAGCTGCTAAAGCGTAATTATTGTTGTTATTTATTTTGTTTGGTCGCCTTTAGCGTAGTTCGACCAATAACGGCTCGCTACCACTGCTTCAAAATCCCCGTCGAAGCCAATTTCGCCCCCAAGTAATTTATAGGGGCAAGTTTCCTTGCCCCTATGTAACCGTACCCTATCTTTGATAGCAGCCTCCTGATGGTACACAGGCAGTTAACTCAGATCAGGCTTCCTCAAGTCACACGCAAGACATCGCTTATTGCTGCTTCCTTCCGGACCTGACAAG
>CAYUJY010000071.1:0-9754 GCA_964445145.1 uncultured Peptoniphilaceae bacterium
ATTGACGTTCTCCGCGATTTTTAATCTATATCCAAACCCCCAATGGGTTTCGATAATTACATTGCTACTGATGGCGGACATTTTCTTTCTTATTCTCCTGATGGTTTCATCTGTAACCCTGGTTTCCACTTCGGAGTCGTAACCCCAAATTTCTTCCAGGAGTTGTTCTCGAGATACCGATTTTTCGTTATTTTTTAATAGATATCCCAAAACTTGAAACTCTGTTGATGTAAGCCGAAATTCTTCTCCTAAAACTGTTATTATTCTATTTTCCTCAGAATACACCATATCTCCAAACTCAACCTCATCAGTTTCCTTTGTTCCATCCATTCGCACTCGTCGCAGTAATGATTTAACCCTCATCATTAGAATTGTCGGTCTGAATGGTTTGGTTAGATAATCATCTCCACCCATGTTTATTCCCATAATGTAGTCCATCTCGCTTTCTTTCGCTGTCAAAACTATTATTGGCACGTCTGATATTTCTCTAATGTTTTTACAAATGGTAAGTCCATCCGTTCCTGGCATCACAATATCTAGTATTACTAGATCTGCTTCATTCTCTTTAAACGCAGCAAAAAGCAGATCCCCTGTTTCAAAGGGAACTGCTTTATAACCTGAATCTTCTAGAAACGATGTTATCAAATCTCTAATGTTCTTTTCATCTTCTGCAATGTAAATTAAGTCCTTCATATTACTCCCTGTTACTTTGCTCTTTGCTCCAATTCGGAAATTTTGTTATATATTTCTTCCAATTTAACCGTAATCACTCTATCCTTTTCCGAGAACTCTCCATTTACTTCGTTTTCACCCAGTCCTTGATAAAATACGCTTAGGTTATCATACAGCTTAAATACTTCTGTATAAAGCTTCTTTAACTCTGATTTAGTATTCTCGTCTAGGTTTAATGAGTCCACATATTGTAATGTGCTTTCTAGCCTATCTGCTGATGTTGCTGTTTCAAATTCACTGTTATAGCTAAGACTAATCTTATCTTCAATATCTTTTATCTCAATATAAATTTTGTCTACTTGCGTTAAAATATTTTGTGCCTCTGGTCCTTCCAGCTTAGATTCTTCTATTTTGTCGTATTCTGCAAATAAGGTTTCAATTCTATTATAAGCATCTGATAATTTTGCTTTTTCGTCATTTGTTAATACGTCTAGGCTGTTTATATAGTCATCTGCTAAACCTTCGCCTATTTCATCGTCTGACATAGGTCCACAATCGCCACCTGCAAATTCATAGTTTTCACCATAAAGCTCGACCATGACTTTCTTCTCTATACTTTCTATTCTAGCATATATGGCTTCCATTTGAACTACTAGTTTTTCAACCTCTGCTTCTTCTGATGTTGATATTTCGTCTCTATCTCCATAAATTTTTTCTATCGCTGCTTGGAGTACATCCAATTCATCATAGGCTTTTAGTATAATCGCCTTTTCTTTTTCAGTAATGCTTTTATAGCCCTTTACCAATTTTGCATTTGATACTGCTGCAGTATTTTCTGCAGCTGTTGATGTACTTCACGATGCCATTAATCCATGGGCACCTGCCAATACCAATGTCATCGATAGTGTAATTATTGTTAGTTTCTTCATTTTTGTTCCTCCATTTTTTATTAGCTCTTTAGCTTAATTAGATTATATATGGTCCATTAAAATCAATCCCCGAAAAAGTGCAGAGAAATTGTCACAAATTTGCAAGAAAAGATGACAATATTAGCTGGAAATTTTATTTTGATTATCCACATTATTACGGTATAATTTGTGTAATTGGAGGTTGTGATGAAAATTATCATAGTTGGCGCTGGAAAGGTTGGAGAAGCTCTTTGTAGAGACCTTTCCTCCGAGGGAAATGACATTATACTAATAGAAATTAATCCGGAAAGGTTAAATAAAATTATTGAAATAGCGGACATCACTGGCCTTGTGGGAAGTGGAGCATCCTATGATGTTCTAATGGAAGCTGGAGCAGATTCTGCAGAAGTATTTATTGCAGTCACAGAATCTGATGAATTAAACATTATTTCGTCCATAATAGCCAAAAAAATTGGTGCTAAAGAAGTTATCGCCAGGGTTAGAAATCCTGAATATTCACAAAATATGGAATTTGTTAAAATGGATTTGGGAATTAGCTTAATGATTAATCCCGAGGCTGAAAGCGCAAGGGATATAGTAAATGTACTCAGGTATCCGTGCGCATACAACGTCGATTCGTTTATGGGAAATAAGGTTAGTTTGGTGGAGTTTGAGGTGGAGGAAGATAGTAGATTAAATGGCATGATGCTTAAAAACTACGATATTACCGTCGAAAAAACCCTCATTTGTATCGTAAAACGAGGAGATGAGGTTCACATTCCAGATGGTAATTTTGTTTTGGCTGCCAAGGATAGAATTTTCGTCACAGGCACGGTCCAAGCAATAAATGAGTTTATTTTAAATTGTAAATATTCCAATGGCGTGATTAGGTCAGCGCTAATTATCGGAGGAAATAGGATTGCATATTATCTAATAGAAAAGCTTCTCGAGAAGAAAGTTAGAGTGAAGCTTATTGAAATTGATAAGGAGAGGGCTGAATACTTTAGTCACACATTCCCCCACTGCGTCGTAATAAATGGCGACGGTACTGACCAGGACCTCCTTATGGAAGAGGGGATAAAAAATTACGATGCGGTGCTGTCTCTAACTGGCATCGACGAAGAAAATATTATCGTATCAATGTTTGCAGACTCCGTTGGAGTTGGGAAAAATATTACGAAAATTAATAGGAATATATTAAATCCAATAATTGAAAAATTGGATTTGGATACGATAATCTCACCCAAAAAAATTATCGCAGATATAATAATAAAGTTTGTCCGGTCAAAAATAAATAGGGAGGGCTCAAAAGTAGAAAATCTCCATAGACTATTGGATAATAGAGTCGAGGCTATTCACTTTTCCATTAAAAATGATTCCAAGGCCATAGGTATCCCCCTTAAGGAATTGAAAACTAAGCCTGAGTTGTTACTAGCTTGTATAAAACGGGGGTCTAAAATTATATATCCAGGTGGAAATGATTATATCGTTAAAGGCGATCAAGTTCTGGTGGTTACGAAAAATAGGTTTCTCGACGACTTTGATGACATTTTAGCAGGCTGATATGAACAAAAAAATGATTCTTTATACAATTTCCAGAATTATGATTTTGGAAGCTCTTTTGATGATTTTGCCAATATTAGTTGGGTTTTGGTACAAGGAAGATATGGTAACCATAGGAGCATTTTTAAAAACCATCCTAGTTATTATTGTAATTTTCTTATATCCAGCTATCAGGCGACCAGTGAATGAAAAAATTTACATCAGAGAAGGAATGATTATAGCTGGGTTGTCTTGGTTTATCATGTCATTTTTTGGTGGCTTGCCCTTCTTTTTTTCTGGGGAGATTCCAAGCTTGATAGATTGTTTCTTTGAAACTGCAAGCGGCTTTACAACTACTGGCTCCACGATAATCAATGATTTGAGCCTAATAAGCAACTCCATATTATTTTGGCGAAGCTTCACTCACTTTGTGGGAGGTATGGGGGTATTGGTCTTGGCATTGGCAGTATTCCCAGAAATATCGACCAGCTCGGTACAAATTATGAAGGCAGAGGTTCCTGGACCACAATTCGGTAAGATAATGAGTAAGCTTTCTAATACGGCTAGAATTTTGTACTTGATGTATGTAGTAATGACCATAGTTTTAATTTTTATATTAATATTAGTTGGTATGCCCATATTTGATTCCATCCTCCACGCCTTTGGCACTGCAGGTACAGGTGGATTTGGCATAAAAAACGGAAGTATTCTTCCATACAATTCTCCAGTAATAGAGATGGTTTTGGCTGTTGGTATGCTAATTTTTGGAGTGAACTTCAATCTTTATTACCTAATTTTGATTGGAAAAGCTAAGGATGCATTTAAAAGCGAAGAATTAAAAATCTATCTGGGCATAGTATTGGGAGCATGTGTGTTGATACTATTTGATGTTCAAAGCAGATATGCTACCCTCCACCATGGACTGAGGGACGTGTTCTTTACAGTCTCTTCGATTATTACTACAACAGGATTTTCAACTGCTGATTTTGGAGATTGGCCCGTTATGAGCAAGTGGGTACTTTTGATGTTGATGTTCATCGGCGCTTGTGCTGGGTCTACCGCTGGTGGACTAAAGGTTTCTAGAATAATAATAATTGTGAAATCTGCGTTTAATGAAGTTAGAAAATCCATTAGCCCCCATAGGGCATTGTCTGTAAAATTTGAAGGAAAAAGACTAGATTCCACTACGGAAAGAGGTGTAGTCGGATATTTCTTGGTATATTGTGTGCTCTTTGCATTTTTTACGTTAATAGTATCCATAGATGCACCGGATTTTAAATCTTCCTTCAGCGCAGTTGCTGCAACCTACAACAACATTGGTCCCGGACTGGGCGTAGTTGGTCCTGCCAACAGCTTCGCCGAAATGTCCGATTTGTCAAAGGTTGCATTATCCATTGCCATGATAACTGGTAGATTGGAGCTTTTTCCAGTAATAGCCATATTTGCACCACAGACGTGGCGTGACAATTAGCAAAATTTAGAAAGGTTTGAAGTTTTAACACACTTCAACAATTAACCAATGAATAGAAATTTAGTGATATACACAATATCTAGAATAATGGTATTGGAAACACTTTTGTTAGTGCTCCTTTGTGTGTATCAATATTTTTCAAAGAAGATTTCAAAAATATTTCTGCTTATCTATACACAATCTTACTAATTATAGGTATATTTTACCAAGAAGTCTTAAGAAGCCAGCATACGATAATATCTCCACAAAGGATGGACTTATTAGCGTTAGCTTATCATGGGTCCTTATGTGCTTATTTGGTGCACTTCCCTTTTATTTTTCTGGGGAAATCATAAGCTTTGTGGATTCTATATTTGAGGCAACCAGTGGCTTATCCACAACTGGCTCGACTATAATTAAAGACTTAAATACGATAAGTAGTTCCTTGTTGTTTTGGAGAAGCTTTACATTATATATCGGTGGGATTGGAGTTCTGGTACTATTTATTGCAATATTTCCAGAAATTTCAAATGGATCCGTTCACATACTAAGGGCTGAAATACCTGGACCACAATTTGGAAAGCTAGTTAGTAAAATTAAAAATACAGCGAGGGTTTTGTACCTTTTGTATATGTCCATGACTATTATTTTAATTTTGATTTTGATAATAGCTGGTATGCCCACCTTTGATGCTATACTACACGGTTTTTCGACTGCGGGAACTGGTGGTTTTGGCGCTAGAAATAGTACGATACAAACCTATAACTCTACGCTGATTGAAATGATTTTAGCCGTTGGAATGCTACTTTTTGGAGTGAACTTCAATTTATATTATTACGCCCTCATCGGACGTGCTAGGAATGCCATAAAAAGCGAAGAGCTGAGGGGATATGGAATTATAGTTCTCGTTTCATCCTATTAATTTTTTTAAATATTTTACCTAATTGCGACAAATTTATAATTGCGCTAATGGACGCTTTCTTTACGGTTTCTTCCGTAATTACATCCACTGGATTTGTCACCTCCAACTATGGAGAATGGCCAGTGCTTAGCAAATGGATATTAATGATATTAATGTTCGTAGGTGCCTGTGCAGGCTCAACTGCAGGCGGAATAAAAATTTCTAGGGTATTGATTATTATAAAGATTGCAATAAATGAATTAAAAAAAATTATCAGCCCACGAAGGGTAGTAACCGTGTAATCTGAAGGTAAAAAAGTTGATGAAATCACTGCAAGAATGATTACAAATTATCTTATACTCTTTTAGATCTTGTTTACAATATTTATGACTATAGTTTCCATGAATGCACCAGATTTCAAGTCGGCCTTCAGCGCTGTGGTTGCTTCAATGAACAACATAGGTCCAAGACTGGGAGTTGTGGGGCCATATTACAACTACGCAAATATGAGCACATTGTCCAAGTTGACCTTGTCCTTGTCCATGCTTTTTGATAGATTAGAGTTGTTGCCAATGTTAATATTATTTATGCCAAGTACGTGGAGGAACACATGATGGAGAAATTTTTTAATGAACTGTTGGAATCAAGGGAACGAAGGTTTAACTTACAAATCGAATTGATTAGAAAATTCAATAGACCAATTATATCCTTTATGATAAATGTGCCAGGAATGGAAAAACGAAATGATATGCTCGTAAAATTCCATAAGGACGGCATTGAATTAATTAGAACAATTTTTAAAGATAAAATTCTAGATGAATTATATGTGAACGAACACACTGGCATGTATTATCTGGCTTCCATAGATATGGCTGCTGAAGATATAAAAAAAGCTGCTGTGGAAATCGAAAATTCCAAAGCAGGTAGATTGTTCGATGTGGATGTATTTTCTGAGGATGAAAGACAGCTATCCAGAACAGAATTGGGACTAGCTCAGCGCAAATGCCTGTCATGTGATGGAATCGCAAAAATATGTATAAAAGAAAGAAAACATTCATATCAAGAATTAATTGCAAAAATGAATGAATTGTTATTATCGAATGAAGTTTGTTGAAAAAAACCGTAGGGAACTTTCACCGAAATCCTCCGCTTGTGTAATTCATAAAAGATAATTTTAACCCTACGGTTATTCAAGTTAATTACTTATATCAATAAATCTATTATATTTTTAATCATCTACTCCGTTATCGTAATAAAACGGAGTTTATTCCCTACGAATATTATGCGAACAAAGCGGAGTTTATTCTCTACGACATAAATGCAACTTCCGCTGGGTATGCGTTTATTAATGTATGATACACACGTGGGCGATTATAAGTCCGCCCGCTACGAAAACATTAATACTTACCTATAGCTATGAAGTGATGGTAGTAGCGTGTTTACTCCCACATATGTGAATATTACGCAGATAAATCCTATTATGGCAAACCTCGCAGCTTTTTCATCCTTCATGCCTTTTACTTTTCTCATATGAAGATATGCTGTATAAATAAACCAAGTTATCAGCGACCAGGTTTCCTTTGGGTCCCATGCCCAATACCTTCCCCATGCTTTTTGTGCCCACAATCCTCCCGTGATTATAGTAAGCGTCAAAAACATATATCCAAGCATTATGGCACGATAACTAATCAAATCCAATTCCTTGGCTTCAGGTAATTTTACCTTTGTATTTTCAGGGTGTTTTCTTTTTACGAGATACATGGCTGCAACACCGCAAGCTACAGCGAAGGAGCCATAACCAATGATTGCCATGGATACATGAATTGCCAACCAACCACTTTGTAATGCAGGCATAAGTGGCCTAACTTCCTTGTTTTGCATCGCTGCATATCCAATTATTAAAAATAATATTGGAACTACAAAGGCACCTATGGCGCTATACTTGTATTTTCGTTCAAAAATAATCAAAAATAGTGCAATTCCCCACGCAAAGGAAGTTGCAAATTCATATTGGTTGGAAAGTGGCATTCTACCTGCTCCGATACCCCTAGTTACCAATGCTGCCGTATGCAATAAAAATGCACCTTTTAATACCGTTGAAGCTAATTTTCCGTACTTTTCTTTTTGTGCTAATAATGTAATAAAATATAATACCATTGATACTAGATACAAAGCTACGGTAATTGTAAATAGTATATCCTCAATATTCTCAAAGTTGTTATTCATAGAAATTTAATCCTCTATTTCTTCATTTTTATTTGTGTTGGAAGGTCCATAAAAGGAAATAAATATCCCCAACACTAACATAATTGTACCAACCCCAGTCCACATGGCAAAGGGGTCTTTGCGTATATCCAAATATGTATAATGTCTGGCATTTGAAAAGGTCAAACTATATTCCCTCACTAAAATTTCTTCCTCTGGACTTGCCATTCCTTGTTTTACCAGTGTTCCTAGATAGTAAATATCATATTCAATCATTGGGTTTACTAACTTTTGTGAAGCATTATAAAGTCCATCTTCCCTCTCCACCACATTGGGATAAAGTTTTCTCATCTTCACAAATATTCTATCCTTATCCGCTGAGACAAATTCATCTTCAAATAGTACCGCACTACCCATATCTTCACCATCCTTTTTGATTTTGCAATCCACTGCATAACCAAATGATGCCTGGGAGAATTGATATCCTTTTACTACCATGGGATGATTTACTTCTATTAATCCTTCTGCAAGTATCATATCTGTCCGGGAATCAAAAAATTTAGCACTTGTTTTATAGGTATCTACACTATCATCATCCCTAAGTATAATATCAAATTCTTCGATACCAATATTTAGCTCTATTTCAGAAATTGAAGAGACAGTTCCAGGCACGTTATATACATGGGATTGATATGCAAATACATTGCCCAGCGCAAAAAATAATATTGTCAATAATATTCCCACGTGGAGTATCCATGACCCTATTTTATTAGAAGCACCTTTTAATCCTCCACTTTTATAAAGGGAGACGATAGGCTTTACCCTCAGAATGACACAAAAAAGAAGGCTAATACACAGGAGTATGGTGATAGTAACGTACCACCAAGAACTAAAGGCACTATCCAGACCTAAGGTCCAAATAATGTTGCCCAAATCTCCATAATTTGCCAAATAAAATTCCTTGGGTAAATTTTGTGGAATTAAGGTTCCTCCAATACTTAAAACTCCTAATAGAAACAGTATTCCCACTGCAAATTTCATCGATGCCAAAAATCGTAAAATTCTCTTCAACGCTTCCTCCAACATTTTAATCAATATTATTATAAAATTAAAAATTTAAAAATTCAGTTTTTATATAGAAATAGGGAGCGATTGCTCCCTATAAAGTATAAAACTTATTGTCCCAAAAGGGCTATTCCTTCCGTAATCAGTTCATCTGCATGGACTAAATATCCTTCTTGTTTCTTGTGGTTATGGAATCCTTCACCATTTTCCACGAATACGAAATCCCAGTAGAATTGAGCTTCTCGATGAATTTCTTGGCACCTGATTAGGTTTTCTTCGCTTAAACTACCATCAGCTTTTTTATCCGCCAATAGGTTAATGTACTCTTCCAGTCTAAGGGCAACTTCCTCTGTTTTATCCACCACTGGTTTTTGGATTGATTCAGCTAATTTTACAATTCCTTCCTCATCTAAATCCGAGTGACATTTAAAGCAGCTTTCCTTTACTGTAAACAGTGGGCTCGTCCAATGATGGGATTTTATCTTTTTGCCATCAACTTCAACTACTGGCATGTGACAGCTTACGCAGTCTAATCCAGCTTTGTCGTGTATACTTCCTTCGAAGGTTTCCGTTTCAGGATGTTGCGCCTTAATTAGCTTAGCACCAGTCCTAGGATGTTCCCAATCGAAGAATCCATCCGCCTGGTGGTACTCATAGGCTTCCTTTGATCCCAAGCCCATATCCCATGGCAAAGTAGTGATATTTTCTTCCTTCGTCATATAGTAGTCGACATGACATTGAGCACAAGCTAATTGTCTGTCTGTGAACTTTTCACTTAAATCATTTTCTTCTAAGGCTAAGATTAAGTGTTCTCTATTTATATGTACAACTCCAGGCTCTTCACCATGACAGTCATAACATGTAAAACCTACGGTTACATGATTTGCTACGAAGTCTTCAAAGTTTGCCATGGCTACAGTTTTATCTTTTTCAAATGCCTCAGCATACTGTGATACCTTGCAATCTAGACAACTGGCGCCCTTTTTCGGCCTTGCAGTATTAACTACATCG
>CAYUJY010000072.1:0-9450 GCA_964445145.1 uncultured Peptoniphilaceae bacterium
TTCTCAAATTCATCACCTAAAACTATTATATAATTTTTAGGTAAAAGGACAAAATAACTTACGGATACTATATGACAATATCACTTGTGGATGATACGTTTGTTAATATATTTTTTACAAGGGTTGAATTTATTTTTCAATTGTGATAAGATATACTTTGCTAGTGGTGGTATAGCCAAGTGGTAAGGCACAGGTCTGCAACACCTCTATCGCCGGTTCAAATCCGGCTACCACCTCCATTAATAATCAGCTTAGGGCTGATTTTTTTAATTTTATAATGCAATTTCATCTAAGAAACCATTTTTATTAAAATAATTTTATTTTCATGCAATATTTTCAATCCCTCCCTAGTTATAGATATGGAAGGACAAAATCCTTCAAAAAACTAAAAGGAGATTTTAAAAATGAAAAAAAGATTATTGGGTGCGTTGTTGGCTTTTATGATTGTTTTTACGGCTTTTGCAGCGCCAGTATGCGCAACGTCCATAAGATTGTCAGCTAAGGATGCAAGGGCTATGGTGGTAAACAAATTTGGTGGAGTTTTAGAAAAAATTGAATACGCTTATGACGATACGAACCCTCACTACAAGGGAGAAGCATTAAAGAATGGCTATAAGGTAGTTTTCGAAATCAACGCTAGAACGAGAAAAATTACTAAGTGGGATGTGGGAGATGATAACAAGTGGGATGATTTTTCACACGCGCTTAAAAAATTAATAAATATGGACCAAGCAGCAAATATCGTAATCAAAAAATCTGGAAAGACCAATACCTTCGTTCAAAAAATAGACTTTAAATGGGACGATTCCGAGCCTATGTTCCAAGGTGAAGCATTCAATAAAGGCGTGAAATACAGCTTTAAGATTAATGCTTACACTGGAGATTTCTACGAATTTGATAGAAGTACAGGCGATGAAACCTGGGTAGAAAAATACTATAACGTAAAATAGATGAAATTAAAAACAAGCTTAGACAAATATTTGTCCAAGCTTGTTTTTTCTTAATCCGTGAATCTTAAAAGATAACCATCTGGGTCTTGAATTAAAAATTCCCATTGTGTAATCATATCTTCGCCTATATCATAGGAAGTTTCACAAAGCTCCTTGTAGAATGTAAGCCCAGCTTTCTTCGCTCTATCGTACATCTCCTCCACATCATCTACGGAAATGGAGAAATTAATACCTCTACCATATGGATATACGAGCATTGCTGTATTCCATCCCTCTAGGTGATGCTGTTCAAACATAAATTGACTGCCGTCAATGGAAAGAAAAATAAACTTATCCTCTGGACGTTCATATTCCAACTTAAAACCCAATTTCTCCACATAAAATTCCCTCGTAATTTCAATATCCGTAACTGTAAGTTCCGGAATTAATTTGTTGAATTTCATTTCACATCCCCCTTGTAAAATATATTCCATTTGTACGTCATAAGGCTAATTACTTTGTATAATCTCATCAATTTCTAAAGCCTCCGTACAACCCAAGCTCTTGTAAAATGCCTGACTTTCTACAGACGAGTGGGCACTTATATACAATTTAAGAGCACCCATGTCCTTGGCATTATCGGCAATTATTTTAAAAAGTTTCCGTCCGATGCCCATGCCCCGAAAATCCTCGGACACATGAATCATTTTAAGTTCCATATACTGATTATTAGACCCGAATTGTTCTGTGCAAATTCTAGCAAATCCTACAATTCTATCCCCATGGAATGCACCATAGGAAGTATCGCCTCATTCTATAGCGCGAATTTCATCTGCTGCAATATCTCGCAGCTTAAAAATATCCCAATCTTCCACGAATTCTTTTTCTAATATAAACAATTTATCTTCAATTTTGCGAATCCATTTGTTACAAACTTGGTGCCTTTTAAACTCATCTGAGGAATGGGCACCAAAATTTTCCAGAGTTAGTTGTTCAAATCTTATAGTTTCCACATTCCCTCCTAATGTTATTCCCAGTTTTTCCAAATTTCAGGCACATAACCTACTGTTGCCAATTTTCCAATTCTCACTACTGGAGTTAAAATCACTTGTTGATTTTCTAGAATTTTTTCTAGCTTTGTATCGTCGGGCGAATATTTTATCACTGCCAGTGCGTCCTTGTCCTTGGCATTGTCATCAATTAGCTTTTCTACTCCACCTACAGCAGCTATGACGCTTTCTAGCTCTCGCTTAGAAAAACCCTTGTCCAATAAGTCAATAGTTTGAAATTTTACTTTTCTTTCTTTAAAATATCTTTCCGCTTTCTTCGTATCGAAGCACTTTTTCTTACCAAATATTTGTATATTCATATTATGACCTTGCTATTAAATTGAAAACATCCACACCCGTCTCAATCAATTCATCTGGAAATTCATATAGTTCCGTGTGGATAGACGGATACTCCTCACCTACGCCTATAAAGAAAAATAAAGAAGGCGCATAATCGCTATACCAACCAAAATCCTCTGAGCCCCTCATAGCTTCATTTAACAACTCTAAATCAAATTCCGTAGGTTCAATTAGTTCTATAAATTTGTCCACCAAATCAGAATCATTTGCTGTTACTGGGAAAACATCGAAAAACTCAATTTCATAAGTCATTCCAAATTTTTCACATCTTCTGTTTACATAATCTTCAAGGCTTTCTTCAAGTGTTTTTAAGTCTTCCTTAAGCTCAGACCTAATGGTTAGATTTAACTCCCCATATGCTGGACTTACGCCGAATGCCTTCTCTCCCAATTGGATATTTACAATTGTAGCTAATGTGACGTCCTTTAGATTTGCCAATTCATAGTCATTGTAGCCGTAATCACGCATTAAGGGCTTTACAAAATTAATCAACTCTGCAATCAAATATGCCGGATTCACTCCGTTTTCTGGTTGAGAAGCGTGGGATTGTTTTCCGGTTAATTTTATCGACATACCCTTGGACGCGTACATCATAGTTCCCTTTTTTACAAAAAGAGTATTTGCCTTCATTCCTGGGATATTGTGTTGTCCATAAATTCTATCAATTTTTATTTCGTTGAAAATTTCCTTGCACTCTAAAGCGCCACTGCCATTTTCTTCGCCGAATTGGAATAACAATACTATGTTTTTGCCTACCTTTTCCCCTTCTAGGGTAAGGGCAAATCCAGCTAAGGTAGCAGAGTGTCCATCGTGACCACATCCATGGAAAGGACAGCCATCTGAGTCCATAATGGCATCGAAATCTGCTCTAAATGCTATGGTTTCCAAATCGTCACCTTCGTGGTGTACTGCATAAAACCATTTGCCCCTATCGAAAACCTCAAGGCTGGTATTTTCGTAGATGAAATCCATAAGTAGTTTTTTCGTTATAACTTCTTCCCCAGATAATTCAGGGTTATCGTGTAGTGTATGTCTTAAGGCGATGGCCTTTTTCAGTTTTTGTATATCCATAGCTTTTTCCTCCCATATAATTATAATTTGATTATAAACCAAATTACCAACAAATCTACTACTAATGTAAAAATTCACAAAAAAAAATCGGCAGGTTTGACCTACCGACAATTAATTTTCTGAGACTGTCATTTTGCTTTCGATTACTAAAAATATCATTCCTAAAATAAAAAGTACAATCAAGCTCAACACTCCATTTTTAACATCACCAGTGATTTGGGTTATGAAACCAACTAGGAATGGTCCCATTATGGCTGCAAATTTTCCAAATATATTATAAAATCCGAAATATTCGTTGGAATTTTCCTTTGGCACCAGTTTTGCAAAATAGGATCTGCTTATGGCTTGGATTCCACCTTGGGAGGTGCCTACCAAAAATGCAAGTATCCAAAAATCCATAGCCGAACGAATGAAATATGCATAGATAACTATTATCGTGTAAATAAATACTCCCACATATATCATTTTTCTAGCACCATATTTATCCGCCAATCGTCCGTACAAAATCGCAAATGGAAATGCCACAAACTGAGTAAATAGTAATACTAGTAGTAGAACCGTAGAGCTGAGTCCCAGTGCTGTACCGAAACTGGCAGCCATTTTTATAATCGTGTCGACTCCGTCTATATAAAAGAAATATGCAATCAAAAACCAAAATGCTTTTTTGTTTTCCTTTATCTTTAAAAAGCTATGTTTCAAATTTTTAAATGAATCGGCTACGCTGTACTTCTCTCCCACAACACCATGCTCTTGTTCAACATTTTTCAACATTGGGAGCGTAAATGCAAACCACCAAATGGCTGTAATAACAAAGCTAATTTTTGATGCTGTCACTACGGTTATTGGAATCATACCTTGTTGTGCCAATACTACGATAGCCATACATATGATAAACGGAATAGTGGATCCAATGTACCCGAAGGCAAATCCCATGGAGGAAATATTGTCCATCCGATCCTCTGTAGTGACATCCGTTAGAAATGAATCATAAAATACATTACCTAAGGAAAATCCCAGAACAGTCAATATATACGTAATCATGAGCGGAACCCACTGCCCAAAGGGAATAATCGCCAAAGCTCCAGTGAAAAATATCCCCAAAAAGGAAAATAATGTGAATAACTTTTTCTTCATACCCATATGGTCAGCCAGGCTGCCCAAGGCTGGCGACAAGAGTGCCACCACAATTGAAGCTAGGGAGTTTGTATATCCCCAATAGCTAGTTGCCATCTCCTCGGTTAAACCCGATGCCGTCACCATTGAAGTGAAATAAATCGGTAGTATGGCGGATGTAACCGTCATTGAGTAAGCAGAATTAGCCCAATCATATAGTATCCAACTTCGTTCTTTTTTCGTAACCTTTAACATTTTTTCTATTCCAGAATTTCTTCTAGAACCCTCCCATCAACATTCTTTAGCTCTAATCCCAACAACCTTGCAAAGGTCGGACCTTCATCCACCAAATTCATCCTGCCAATATTAACTCCGGACTTTATACCCTTACCCCTTGCAATAAATACAGTTTCATAGTCCTTCTTTAGATTAGGGTTGTACCCATGGTTATTCACGTGGGCAAATATCCCTTTTTCCCTAAGTTCCTTTATGGAAATTATTACCTCATCCATAATCTCATCTTCAAAAAAATATCCCAGCTTTCCTTCAATCATTAGCGCACAATTTGGGTCTGCTCCCAAACTATTTGCTTCCTCCTTGGAATAAATCCCATCAATTACGTCATCTAACTCCAATCTTATTTCTGTAACCAATTTTTCCAAATCCACCTTGCCATCCGTGTAGATGTAAGTTGAACCATCTGCTGTTTTTGCAATTACGCTATACCTATCTATAGTTCCATCGGATGATACATTTAGATATCCCAATTTTTTAAATAGAGTGTTTAAATAAATATTGTATTCTCCATCTTTGCTGCTATGGTCTCCTATTACAATTATTGTAGAGTCCTCCCACTCGCCTTCCTCTTTAATGGTCTTTACGACCTCACCTAGCCTTTTATCGTGACGCTTGAGGGCATTGTATGCCTTGTGGGATTCAAAGCCGTATTCATGCCTTGTGGAGTCCAGGTCGATGTAATGGACCATGGTTATGTCCGTCTTATATTTTTTTAGTGAATAAATGTAAGACGCATGGATAAAATCATCCAACTCTGGCTCTTTCGTTCCACTTCTTAAAAATCCAAACCGTCTGTTCATCCTATATTGATAATATTTGGATCCATTTAGTAAAGATACCATAGATTGACTTAACCATCTTCGATTAGGAAAAATCTCCGGCATATTGTATTTTAATTTATCTCCAGCGCTCACAGGCCAAAGTATGGATAGTATTGTGAATCCTGCCTCAGTAGCTAATCTTTGAAACGTTTTAGTTTTTATATCCTTAGCATACCAATACCAATCTGGCCGCTTTTTTTCTGGCTGTAGAAGTGTATTGTTAATTATTCCGTGTTTGTTGGGATAATTTCCCGTAGTTATGGAAGTGTGGGCACAATAAGTTACGGATGGATATACGCTCTCCACCTCAAAAGAATACGATGCACCCTTAAGAAATTCCTTGAAATTAGGTTCTTCCATCAAAAACGGCATATCCACCTTTGATAACCCATCAAAGGAAATTATATGCAGCTTATGTTTTTTATTTTTCATATTACCTCCATAATTGAAGTATAACAAACTAATACCCTATTTTCTCTAATAAATAGTTAAGCTTACGTAAATTGTATAAATTTGCCACCTGATTCTATAAACATACAAACGCCTTAATTCCCCATTTCTTGATTTTATGCTAATAAAGTGGTATACTATGTTATCAAGTGAAATATACTAAAAGGGGGCTACATGGTGGAATTCCAGAAATATAGTGAATTTTTAGAGAGCCATGGCATAAGAGCGTCTTCTCAGAGGGTGTTGATGTTGGAATACTTAGACAACAATCTAGTTCACCCCACTGCAGATAAAATTTATACAGATTTATCCAGAAAGCTTCCCGCTATCTCGAAGGCAACGATTTATAATAATTTGAAACTTTTCGTTGATCATGGAATCGTAAATGAAATCAATATAGATAATATTGAAACACATTATGACATCGAAATGCATCAGCACGGACATTTTATTTGCGAAAATTGCGACAAAATATTCAACTTCGATATAGACGAACTAAAACTGGACAGTATTGAATTAGAAGGTTGCGTAATAAAACACAAGGAAGTATTTTTCAGAGGAATTTGTAAGGATTGTGTGACGAAATAGTATAAGGAGCCAATGTGGCTCCTTTTGTTTCTATAAAAATAAGGTGGGAAAATGAAAAAAATTTACAACAATAAAGTAATGGTAGCAATGAGTGGTGGTGTGGATAGCTCAGTGGCAGCCCTATTAATAAAAGAGGAAGGATACGACGTCGCAGGTGGGACCTTAAAACTTTTTGATAATGATGATATCGGATTAAAAGAAACTAGGACCTGCTGTAGCATAGACGATGTAGAGGATGCAAAGTCCGTTGCGTACAAGCTAGGATTTCCCCACTACGTATTTAATTTCAAAAAAGAATTTAATGAGACAGTCATAGACAGATTCGGCGAAATCTACAAGGAAGGTATGACGCCAAACCCATGTATAGATTGTAATAGATTTATAAAGTTCGATAAGATGATTGATAGAGCTGTACTACTGGGTTATGATCATATCGCCACAGGACACTATGTCCAAGTGGAATATAATGAAGAAAAAGACAGATATCTCTTAAAAAAATCAGCAGACCCAAGCAAGGATCAAACCTACGTCTTGTACAACATGACCCAGGAGCAACTGTCGAGGACACTTTTTCCACTGGGAACCATAACGAAGGATAAAGCACGTAAAATAGCAGAAGAAGCTGGACTAATAAATGCTAGAAAACCTGACTCTCAAGATATATGTTTTGTGCCAGATGGAGACTACGAGAAATTTCTACGAGAGGTGATGGATATTTATTCAACACCAGGAAATTTCGTTGACACCAAGGGAAATATTCTAGGACAACACAAAGGTTTTACAAACTATACAATCGGTCAACGTAAAGGTATAGGCTTAGCTTTTGAGAAACCCATGTATGTGGTGGACAAAAACTTCAAGGATAACACTGTAGTTCTAGGTGAAAATAGCGACTTAAATAAAACGGAAATGACCGTATTTGATTTAAATATGATTATGTTTGAGCATCTGGAGGAACCAATGAGAGTAAAGGTAAAAACTAGATACAGCCAAATAGAAACCCCAGCCACTATCTATCCAGTAGGTGAAGAAATATTCGTAAGATTTGACGAACCCGTAAGGGCAATCACCCCAGGCCAAGCAGCAGTATTTTATGATGGAGACTATGTAGTAGGTGGAGGAACGATTAAGTTAGATTAATAAAAAGTCAGTTGTTCGATAAAATTGAACAACTGACTTTTTTATTTCTGCTTAAACATTGTTTAATCTAACATAAGATTTCTTGTAATAGTTGGTATTAGAATTGTAGAGCTTTATTTCATACAATTTCATGTCTGTTTTTTTATCGCACTTATATATGAAAAAATAATCGAATATGGATGTTCCCACTTTGATTAGTTGTTCCCACAATAAAAGTATTGTTCTCGGGACTGTAAAAAGCAAAGCTACCTGATGACCCTGAATGGCCCATAATTTCAGGCAAATGAATAAAAGGTGACATTAAAAAATTCAACTTTACATACATCTGCCCAGCACCATACTTAAGCGGGAAAAATTGTATAGGTAAATACACAGCATTTTTTATATTTGTTAAGTTAAATAACTTGCCCGTATAAAATGCTTTTAAAAATGTAATTAATTCGACAGCATTTGTTATTATTCCGCCTGCTGATGAGGAGGTAGAAATGTAAAGTGGAAGTTGGACAGGCTTTTCACCGATATATATGGGGACTATATCTTCGACTTCGATTGAATTATTCTCCAACAGTTTCGTTTCTTTTAAGTATAAAGGATTGAAAATGTACTCTTGAAATAGTTGAGGTAGTGACTTTCCTGTTTTAATCTTAGCTATTTCACCTAGAAGGATTACATTTAAATTCGAGTAATGTGCTTTCTCGCTAGGTGTGGATCTAGCTGGCAGTAATCTATTTAATTCAATAGCATCAGCTTCGGAAACACTGAAGTCATCCTTTTTCAATCTATCCATAATGACTTCTTTGCCTTTTATTTTATCTGTTTCATAGTCAGCTAAGCCAGAGGTTTGATTTAATAAATGAGAAACTTTAATTTTAGATGTTATGTCCTTACCGTTTAAAACTAGAAGCTTTTCTGTGATTTCAGGTGTTAATAAATCTGTTATCAAATCCTCAATACTGATAACATGATTATCTAATAACCTAAATATAATCGCATGGGTATATAATTTTGTAATTGAGGCAGAATAAAAGAACGATTTGATATCCATCCCCTTCTTCACAATGTGTGAAATACTACCATCCAAATTCTCCATCAATATTACAGCTTGTTTTATGGATGAATTAGCTTGAAACTTTTCATCTTCCCGTTTTAGAATATCATCTGTCGACCTAAAGGAATTGAAAATTCTAAATGTTATTATTATAGTTACTATCGCCAAAAATCCATAAAAAATATAAGCCATACTTAACCACCTCCAGAAACCATTGAAGCTATGTTAAGTTTATCCCTTTATATTAAGGAAGTTCTAAGTTATATATTTTTTATGAAAACTTTACAATGACTCTGACTAAATAGAATAAACTTTTGCATTTGGTCATCTAAATATATTAATTCTATTTTTCTAACACATTCTTATTAAGGTAAATCGAATTACAAGTTTGTGATAATTTCACTAAGTAATATCTATAATATCCTCATATTTTGAAGTTATTGGTAGTTTCTTGTTAATTCTTTAGAAGGCAAAAAAATTACATATATAATAACAAATAATTATTTGAAAAAAATAGTTTGTAGCTAAACCCATTAGATCTAATAAAAAATCAATTGCACGAAAATTTCGTACAATTGATTTTT
>CAYUJY010000073.1:0-9085 GCA_964445145.1 uncultured Peptoniphilaceae bacterium
TCTTATTATATTGATAAGTTCTGTTATTTCTTGCGGAGTTAAAACAGCTGTAGGCTCGTCCAGTACTAATACCTTCGGTTGCATGACTAATACGCCTGCGATTGCCGCACGCCTCTTTTGTCCACCCGATAAATCAAAGGGTGAAATATCCTTATACTCTTCATAGGGTAGTCCGACTGCATCCATGGATTCCCTAACTCTTCTATTTATTTCTTCCTCTGGAAGTCCAAGATTCCGTGGTCCAAATGCGACGTCCTTAGCTATGGTTTCTTCGAAAAGTTGATGTTCTGGATATTGAAATACCAAACCAATTTTTTGTCTAATCAAAGAAAGGTTTTTCACATTAGCTAAGTTTTCTCCATCTATGAACACCTGTCCTTCAGTTGGCTTCATTAAGCCGTTGAAGTGTTGTATCAAAGTGGATTTTCCAGATCCTGTGTGACCTATTATGGCAATAAATTCGCCCCGGTCAATCCCCAGGTTTACATTTTTTAAAGCAGTTGCCTCAAATACGGATCCCTTGCTGTAAATGTAGCTTACATTTCTCAATTCTATTAACATACTTTTTCTACAAACTCCTCTATGGTCAGAAGTTTAAAATCCTTCAAATAATTATCCTTTGCCAAAGCATAGGCAAGCTCTGTAACCTCAGGAACATCTAACCCAAGGCTCTTAATCTCTTCAACCCTTGAAAATACTTCTCTCGGAGTACCCTCAAAAGCCACCTCTCCATCATTCATAACTATAATTCTATCAGCCCTTACGGTTTCTTCCATGTTGTGGGTGATTAAAAGAATAGTTTTATCCTCATACTCATTTAAGTCATAAACCGTGTTTATTACTTCCTTACGCCCATTTGGGTCCAGCATCGCTGTAGGTTCATCCAGGATAATAAATTTTGGATTCATGGCGAGAATACCAGCTATTGCAATTCTTTGTTTTTGTCCACCGCTGAGTAGGTGGGGCGCATGGTGAATGTATTTTTCCATACCCACTATTCTCAAAGCATTGTCGACACGTCTTTTTATTTCTTCTGATGGAAGTCCTAGATTTTCAGGCCCAAAAGCAACCTCTTCTTCTACGATTGTGGTTATAATTTGATTGTCTGGATTTTGAAAAACCATACCTGCATGGCTTCTTATATTCCAAATTTCTTTTTCGTCTTTTGTATTCATTCCATCGATGATAATATCGCCGCTGGTGGGCACAAAAAGTCCGTTTAAGAGTTTTGCCAAAGTGGATTTTCCTGAGCCATTATGTCCGATAATGGCAACGAACTCTCCATCTTGAATTTCAATATTGACATTCTTTAATGCATAATCCTCTTCTTTTTCTTCATCCATGCTATTATATTTAAAATATAAATTTTTAATTTCTATCATTTCATTCCTCATTTAAGCATTATCATTTAATTATAATACAAACCCGATTACATTGCATCACAATTATGTATATATCATGGTTAAAGCAAATTTGATGCGTAATTTTTATGTGAGTTCCATATACTATAAAAAAGGATGAGTCTTACTCACCCTTAGCTTCTTCTGACAGTATATTCTCGATACTTCTATCGTAGAAGTCTACCATTTTATCCATAAGTTCTGTGTCTAATTCAAATAGCTTTTCCTTTATGAAATGGTTGTTAAAGTATTTTTCTTTTACTATATTGTCATCTTCTATGCCTTTTTCTTTTAAGTATTTTGCATATGATAAATCTGCTTCACTCCTGTACTTTACTGCGTCTTCCGTATAGTAAGGATTATTGTGATCTCTATTGTGTAGTTTTACAAACTCAAAGCGTGGTTCGTCCTTGAATTTATTAAAATATAAATCATATCCCATTTCCATAGGAACTCTCTGATCGTCGGTGCTGTGAATTACCATAACTGGTATATTTGAACTCTTAAATCCATCTAGTGCATTGTAAGAAGAATATTTTCCAAATTTCAATCTCTCAAACCCGACAATATAAGGTAATATCAGCTCCACCAAACTTCCATAAAGGTTTCTCCCCTCATCTTCTAGAACTAGTTTAGAAGAATTTACGCCTGAAACGGAAATTGCAGATGTAACATTTGGGTAGTCTACAAGCACACTTCCTACAGAATATCCACCCCAGCTATGTCCCCATAACATTAAGGGCAGATTTTTTAACTCATCATTGGATTTTACATATTTTATGGCGGATTTTAAATCTAGAATGCCCTGAGGAAATCCACCAACATTCATAACCTGGCTATCTCCATTGCCCGTAGCATCATATGTAAAAACCTTGTAGCCATTTTTTGCAAAGTAATTAATTACATCCAAGTAATATGTATGTCCTCCGGTGCCATATCCATGTGCGAGAACCACAATTCCCTTTGGTTTATCGTATTCGCCAGAGTACAAAAACCCTGCTAAGGCTTGATCTTTATTTGACTTAAATGACCTCTTGTCCAGCTTTAATCCAGAATATTCATCTAATAGTTTCGAATCCACAGCTATTTTTTCAAATGTTCTTCCAAAATTTTTCGTATAGATATATCCTGCTACCAATAAAGGAACAATTACAACAATAAACACAGATATTAAAAATATAAAAAATAAATTATCCATAATGAGCCCCCAATCTCCCAAATATATTATATATACCCAAGGTAATGGTGCCTTAGCAAATATAAAATAGCATGGAGCAATAATTAAACTGACAAAATAACTAATATATTGTGATATACTTAACGCTGAGGAGGAATAATAATTAAATATTAAAATACATAATCTTCTTTGTTTTGTTGATTTTTTTGTTAACCTTATTTGCTTGCAATCAAGAGTCAAAAAAACCTATCGAAACAACAAATCCAAAACCTTAACCCATAAGCTCGATAAACTTAAGCCGACTATAAAAGGACAAGATTCTGAACCATTGGAACCTGAGATTTCACTTTTAGCCAAGGTCTACATAGATCCTGATATGGCAAACTTTGAGGGTGTGGAAACCTATGAAACCGGCTATGAGCATCTATATGATAAGACTCCGTGGTTATCGTGCCGCAGAATGATGGTGTGTTAATTAAATTGGTATACGGAACTTATGACTGCTCACTTCAATATTTTCATAAAAATGCAGAAATATTTGAAATCGAAGGAATAAGAGAAACACCATACCTTACATATCTGTCAATTTCTGAAAGTATACCGAGTTTCCTACTGGTTGTAGCCTCCGGCGCATTAAGTGAAACATAGTATCCGAATTATGACGGCAAAGACGGAAAAACCGAATATAATCTCATTGGAAATATAGAACGGGATATACCTCTGGACGAAGGCTCCAGTATGATACCCCTTGTGGTATCCCAGGGAATATATGTAATAGAAAATAAATTAGATGATATTGAATACCTCACAATACTCGACTCTTCCTTTTGGCCTATTATCCAAAATGCAATTACGATAAATCCTCCGGCAACCCTTGAGTACATAGAAAATGAAGGATATCTTCTGGATTTCGATTTATTGGAACAGTATGTGCTGTCCCTTTTTTCATATAAGGAATCTTATCCTGTGAGTGACGATGAGGGATTGGTCATGGATATAATTCTAAATTGAATTCAATATTATTAACTAAGAAGGATAACCTTGATAATTTTGGTTGGAAAATTTTTAAGATAAATCATGTGGAACACAACCTATGGCAGGTTGTATATGCAGTATACGCGGACGATACTCAAAGATATTTCGCCGCCATGTTGGAGGAAACCTTGGATTACAATGAAAACAAGCCTTTCCAATACATGATTACAGGTTTTGACGAAATTCCTGAGTATATACCAACCGACAAAGGCATATTGGATGTGGAGAAGTTTTATATCTTTTATGAAACGGGTGAAGAATTAGTTCAAGAAGAAATTATAGCCTTAAACTTGAGCGTCAATGATGTGGCTAAGGAGCTTGGTTTCGAGCCAGTATATTTAAATACCTACAACGTAACCGACAAACCAGAGGAGTTTGCCCAATCCTTCTACGGGGAGGCGGATGGAATAGACACGGCATGATTATATTAAGGGATACAAATACCGGTAAAATCTATTACTATATGCACGCCTATGCCATGAGTGCTTATTCGGATGAAGAGATTTCTGATATAGTGAAAAGTGCTGGAAATGGCGAAGGGTTATTTGAGATGGTGGAAAACTACTTAGATGCACTTGTTCGGAATAGAAATTAAAATAGGGAGTGTGGATTTTCGTCCACTCTCCCTTTTAAAATACATAATCTTCTATAGCTTTTAAATCTTTGATTATTATGGTTCTGTTTCCAATTAGTTCTATATAGCCTAGTTCTTTAAATTCTCCTAACTTTCTAGTGATGCTTTCTCTGGTTAATCCGGAATAGCTGCCTAGCTCTTCTCTATTTAAATTGAAGTCTAGTCTTATGCCTTCTTTTGTAACTACTCCATTTGTATTTTTCAACCTCAGAAGCAGTCCTGCTGTCTTCATGGAAGCGTTGCTAGTAGATAATCTTTGTATTAAATCTTCAGCCCATCTAATTCTTTCGAAGCTTTTCTTTAAGATATTTTTCAGCGCCGTAGGATTTGTTAGAATGTTTTCATGAAATACATCCCTTGGAATAGCTGCAACAATACATTCTGTCAAGGCCTGCCCCATATATAGATAAGAGGTATTTTCTAAAAGGTTTAATCCTCCAATATAGTCACCACTCTTATAAATATAGAAGATTTGTTCCTTGCCATCTATGCTGTTGTAGTAAATTTTAACTTGCCCTTCCAAAATTACATACATATAGGAAGCTTGGTCGCCAGTTTTGAAAATAAATTCATCGGCATTTACTTTAAGGAGAATTTCTTCATTTATTACCCTATCCATATCTGCAGGTGCTAAATCCTGTAATAGTGTAAGGCCCCTAAGTTTTGCAGTAGCATCTTCAATTTCCCTGTTGGTCAATGAATGCCCTGATTTTAAGGTCCCAACACTTTTAGTTTTTTCTTTAATATCATCCACATGAAGCATGGTGGCGAATAGTTTGTTGGCGAGTTTTTCATATTCCTTCGCCACGTCGTGGTTCATGGATTCTACACCTTCTAGTTCGTATTCCCTACCTAATTCTTCGTATTTTTGTATCCCTGCGGTATGATATGGCAATATTTCAATTCTCTCTACGAATTTCTTTATTGGCTCAATTGCTTCCACGAGGCTCTTCATGGATTCTTCATTGTCCGTATAGCCTGGTACCATGACGTGTCTTATCCAAATTTGTCCCCTAAATCCATTTTTCTCAAGGTCTTCAACAAATTTTCTATAGGTTTTGAAGCTACCCTTTGTGAGATTATAAAAATCCTTCTCACTGAAAGCCTTTACATCTAGTAAAAGTGTATCTACCAACGGGAATATTCTTCCATAATATCTTTTATTACCAAAGCCCGATGTGTCCACAGCCGTGGTAAATCCATCTTCCTTTAATAATTCAAGGCTTTTGTATAGAAACTTTCCCTGTAATAATGGCTCTCCACCTGAAAAGGTAACTCCACCGTCTTCACCGTGATAGTTTCTGTATCTTTTTGCAATTTTTAAGACTTCTTCAGGTGTTATTTCCCTTCCACCTTCTATATCCTGTGTATCAGGATTGTGACAATAAGCGCACCTTATGGGGCAACCTTGTAAAAAAAATATTGTCCTAGTGCCAGGTCCATCAACCAATCCCATTGTTTCAATGGAATGTAGCCTTCCCTTTATTACTTCGTTCATTTTATTCCCCCTAGTCCAAAAGACACCTTATACGAATTCGCAAAAGGTGTCCTCAATTATACTATATTACATCATTTCATGGAATGTTCTTTGAATTACGTCCAATTGATGCTCTTTGTCCAGTTGATTAAATCTTACTGCATAACCAGAAACTCTGATTGTCAAATTCGGATATTTCTCAGGATTATTCATGGCATCAACTAATAATTCTCTGTCCATTACGTTTACGTTTATATGGAAAGCATCTTGTTTAAAGTAACCATCCATTATATTTGTTAGATTTTGGATTCTTTCTTCTTCATTCTTACCCAATGCTGAAGGAATTATAGAGAATGTGTTGGATATTCCATCTTGGTTTACTCCCTTGTATGGAAGTTTTGCAACGCTGTTTAAGCTAGCCAATGCTCCAGAGCTATCCGCTCCATGCATAGGGTTAGCCCCCGGTGCAAATGGTTCACCCTTCTTTCTGCCATCAGGTGTAGTACCTGTTTTCTTTCCGTAGGTTACGTTTGAAGTTATGGTTAATATGGACAAGGTGTGTTCTGCATCTCTATATGACGGAATGCTCCTCAACGCTTCTATAAAGTATTCGCTCATTGCTACAGCAATATCATCAGCTCTATCGTCGTCGTTTCCATATTTCGGGAAATCTCCTTCGATTTCAAAGTCTACTGCAACTCCAAGTTCATCCCTAATTGGTCTAACTTTTGCGTATTTTATTGCTGACAATGAATCCGCTACTATGGAAATTCCAGCTATTCCAAACGCTATAAATCTGTGAACGAATGGATCGTGTAGAGCCATTTGTGAAGCTTCATATGCGTATTTATCGTGCATGTAATGGATTGTGTTCATTGTATTTACGTAAATTTCTGCCAGCTTATCCATTACTTTTTTATAGTTTTCAAGAACTTTGTCGTAGGTTAAAATTTCTTCGTCGTTACGTTCTATTCCCTCAAGGACCAAAACAGGTTGTCCTTTTTTATCCTTTTTAAGCTCATCAACCCCACCATTTATAGCGTACAATAACGCCTTTGCAAGGTTTGCCCTAGCTCCAAAGAATTGCATATCCTTCCCAACTCTCATAGCAGAAACGCAGCATGCAATCGCATAATCATCGCCGTAAATCGGTCTCATGAGGTCATCACTTTCATATTGTATGGATGCTGTCTTGATGCTCATCATGGAGCAATACTCTTTAAAGCTTCTTGGTAGGTCATCTGACCAAAGTACAGTCATATTAGGCTCAGGTGATGTATCGATATTTATCAGGGTGTGTAAAAATCTGAAGGAGCTCTTGGTCACAAGTGTTCTTCCATCTTCTCCCATTCCGCCGATTGCTTCAGTAACCCAAGTAGGGTCCCCAGCGAAAAGCTCATCGTAATCAGGTGTTCTTAAATGTCTAACGAGTCTTAATTTTATTACAAGTTGGTCTACTAATTCTTGTGCGCCTTCTTCAGTTAGAATTCCTCTATCTATATCCCTTTGAATATATGCGTCCAAGAATGCAGTGTTTCTACCGATGGACATGGCTGCACCATTATTTTCCTTAACAGCTGCAAGGTAACCAAAGTATAGCCATTGAACTGCTTCTTTTGCATTTGTTGCAGGTCTGCCTATGTCGTAGCCATATTTTGATGCCATAGATTTTATTTTATCTAGGGCTCTAATTTGTTCTGAGAATTCCTCTCTAGCTCTTATGGTTTCCTCAGTGGCATTTCCATTTAAATTTTCCTTATCTTTAATTCTCATTTCCTTTAGGTAGTCGATACCATAAAGGGCAATTCTTCTGTAGTCACCAATGATACGTCCTCTTCCGTACGCATCTGGAAGTCCCGTTAGCAATCCTACTGAACGAACAGCTCTCATGTCAGCAGTGTATGCGTCAAAAACGCCATCGTTGTGTGTTTTTCTATATTCTAAGAAGTCTTCTTCCATATGAGTATCTAACTCATAGCCATATGCATCCAATGAAGTTTTTAGCATTCTAAATCCACCGTATGGATTCATAATTCTCTTCATTGGTTCATCGGTTTGAAGTCCAACTATTGCTTCTTTTTCCTTTTCAATATATCCCGGTTCGAAGTTGTCCACTCCTGAAAATTTACTCATTTCAACAGTTACTTTCTTATCCCTAACTTCTTCTTGGATAATATCACTAACTTTATTCCAAAGGTAGGTAGTGTTTTCAGTCGGTCCCACCAGGAAACTGTCATCGCCTTCATAAGGAGTGTAGTTTTTTTGGATAAAGTCACGTACATCTATAGACTCTGACCAATTTCCTTCTACAAATCCATCCCAAGCTGTTTGCATCAGTTCTCTTTCTTTTAAATTTGTCATATTGTTCCTCCAATTTTATATGTTTAGGCTACTTTCAAGCCAATGTTTTTCTTAAGTTAATTATAGGATAATTCCTACAATTTTACTGTGATTTAAATCACTATAATTAATTATTGTTAAATAATTTAATATAATTTAGGCATGAAAATAGAACCGACAGTTTCCCACCGATTCTCAATTATTTTACTTGTATATTTCTCCAATTTTTCCCCATTGTTCCAAGTATTCTTCCTTGGTAAAAACAGGTTTGAAGTTATCAACTATTGCCTTAGTTGCTGCTGCATTGTCGTACAGTAGGTCTATAACATCCATGGCTAGGATTTTTGCTGCTCCTAGATATGCCAAATCCTTGTCGCAAAGTCTGTATTCGTCAGAGTGGAATCTGTCATTGGCGCCACCAATTCTGAATTGAAGAGTTGGCATAATTGCCGCCACGTCCCCAATATCGGAGCTTCCAGTACCGTGTCCACCATGTTTTTGAGATCTTTCTTCTCCAAATAGCGCCACCATGTTTTGGTAAGTTATCTCTTCTAGATTTTTCTCTGCTTCATATGGCATGTATCCAGCTAAGGTTTCAATTCTTACCTTTGCACCTAGGGCGTCAGCTCCAGCTTTCCAGGATCTTGTAACCTTTTCAGTTGCATCCTTGATAGCTTCAATATTTGAGCCCCTCACATAGGTTTCAATTTTTACTTCAGCAGGTACTACGTTTACTAGGTCTCCACCCTTTGTAATAATTGGGTGAACTCTTATATAGTCCTTTTCTAAGAATGTTTCCCTTTGTGCATTTATTGCCGTGAAAGCTACTTGCGCTGCTGCTAGAGCGTTAATTCCCCTATGAGGTGCGCCTCCAGCATGGGCTTCCTTGCCGATAAATGTAATTTCTTGTCCCACAAAGCCGTTTGATGAGTCCCCTGCACCTGCTACAATTTTGTTTCCTTCAACTTCACTTCCGAAGGTATGTTGTATCAAGGTTACATCCACATCATCCAATGCGCCTA
>CAYUJY010000074.1:0-8998 GCA_964445145.1 uncultured Peptoniphilaceae bacterium
GTTGGACCATCTTCCCCTACTCCAATGCTATCGTGTGTTAGCACATATATAAGTGGAGTTTTCATAACTGAACTCAATCTCATAGCGCCCTTCATATAATCTGAAAAGATCAAGAAGGTTGCCACATAAGGTCTCAAACCGCCATGTAATGCCATTCCATTTCCTATGGCAGCCATTGCGTGCTCACGAACTCCAAAGTGGAAATTTCTTCCACCATAATTATTCTTATCATACCAGGTTGAATTTTTGATTTCAGTTTTATTGGAAGGTGCCAAGTCTGCAGAACCACCCAAAAGCGCCTCAAACTTGTCCGCAATTCTATTTAATACGATTCCGGAAGATTCTCTAGATGCGTAATCCTTGTCAAAGTCAAAATAACTTTCGTCAAATAAATCATCTGGTAATTTTCCTTCGACAGTATCCATCAGTTTTTTGTATTCCGTAGGATAACTTTCAGCATATGCTGATTCTAGTTCTTTCCACTCATCGTAGACTTCTTTTTTCTTGGCTAGTTGTGACTGAGTTTTTTCATAGGCTTCATGGGGTACGTGGAATGAGTCGTAATTCCATTCCAAATATTCTCTCATCTCGACAATATTGTCAGCTCCCAAAGGTTCGCCGTGGGCTGATGCCGTTCCCACCTTTGCAGGTGAACCATAACCTATTTGGGTAGTAATTTTTATTAGTGTAGGTCTTTTTGTATCTTCCTTCGCTTCCTTGATAGCTTTGTTAATTTCTTTTATATCATTTCCATCTTCTACTTCTAGTACTTGCCAATGGAATCCTTCAAATCTAGTTACGACATCCTCTGTAAAGTGTTGGTCAGTGTCGCCTTCTATGGATATGGAATTGGAATCATAAAGGACAATAAGTTTTCCCAGTCCCAATGTTCCAGCTAGAGAACAAGCTTCATAGCTGATTCCTTCCATTAAGTCACCGTCACTTGCAATTACATAGGTATAATGGTCTATTAAATTCAAATCTGGTTTATTGAACTCCTCTGCTAAGTGAGTTTCAGCAATCGCCATACCCACCGCCATGCTTATGCCTTGTCCCAGTGGTCCCGTAGCTGCTTCAACCCCATGGGTCAAACCAATTTCCGGATGTCCAGGTGTATTGGAATGAAGTTGTCTGAACTCTTTTAAATCATCTATACTCACATCAAAGCCGTACATGTGAAGTAAGCTATAATTTAAAGCAGAGCCATGGCCTGCTGATAAAATAAATCTATCTCTATTTAGCCATTTAGAGTCCTTCGGGTTTATGTTAAGATTTTTTCCCCAAAGGGCATATGCCATTGGTGCTGCACCCATAGGTAATCCTGGATGTCCTGAATTTGCTTTTTGTACAGCCTCTACTGATAAAAACCTCAAACTATTTACTACTAAATTGTCGTTTTTCATTATCTGTCTCCTTTTTGAACTGCATTTTTATTTGTTAAAACGTTAAACATAAATTTTGGAATTGCAAGTTGTCGCCCAATTCTACTCGGTTGTTGTAACAATCTGTAAAACCATTCCAAATGTAATTTTATAAAAATATCCGGTGCTCTTTTATTAACCCCAGCCAATATATCAATTACCCCGCCATTACCTATTATAATCTTTCCAGTTAATTTATCTAAGTTTCTAGAAATAAATTCCTCCTGTTTTGGAAAGCCAAGTCCAATAAATATAATATCGGGAGCAGTTGAATTTATTTTTGATATAATTTCAGGCTCATCCTCTAGATTAAAATATCCATCACGATTTCCCACAACCGTAATTCCCGGATAATTTTCCTCGACATTCTCCCTTGCTATTTCGCTAATTCCAGGCTTCCCGCCCAAAAGGTACAAATTTATCGGACGTTCTTTCCCCAGTTCTAAAAGACCTATGGATATGTCAAAACCCGTTACCCTTTCTTTAAGCTCAAATCCTTTCATTTTAGCAGCATATATAAGTCCTATCCCATCTGGCACTACCATATCGAAGGAGTTAATTAGCTTTACCAATTTAGAATCATCTTTACTCTTCATTGCAATTTCTGTATTTGGAGTGGCGATGGTTACTAACTTATCTCCATCTAATGCTACTTTAAGTTCTTCCATAACTTCTTTTTGTGTTGTGTTTCGAACATCTAGTCCGAATATTTTCACGCTGTTCATAGGGTATCAACTAGCCTTTCTAATTCCACTATGGTTTCCCTCGATTCAGCTTCTTGTCTTTCTGTAGCACGGGCAATTGAAGTTTGTCTGTCTTCTAAATTCTCAATTAAAGAATCATACTTTTCTCTTAAATTTTCTGCTGTGACATTCTCAACCTTTAGAAATTCATTTACGGATAATTCAGAAATCAGCCCGCTGACTTTAGGGTCATATATTAATCCAAGTATAGGTACATTTGCTTTAGCAGAATAAATGAGTGCATGTAATCGCATGGCAATGACCAGCTTGCACCTTTTTAAGATGGCGATAATATCTTCCACCTGATATTTTGTATTTAATAAATGTATACGTGGATTCTTTGATAGAATTTTTATCGTTTCAGAATATTCCACATCATATGGATAGTGCATAGGTACGATTAATATATCTACATCTTCTCCAATTAGTGTGTCAGCAAATTTTGCAATTTCCCGAGTAAGGTCTGGCGCTTCTTTCCAATTTCTTACTGATATTCCTATTACATTTTCTGATAATTTTATTCCTTGCTTGCCCAATATCTCGTCAGCTACAGAATCAGGAGATGATTCCAATAAAAACACGGGATCCGCAGTTACTTTTATATTTGGATTGGTAACTCCCATATATTTTACGTAAGATAATGAACCTTTGTCCCTGAGGGTTATGTAATCCACTCGATCTAATATTTTACGAGTGAAGTATCTGTTCATTCCCTTATCGATGGGACCAATTCCATTAGCAAATACAAATACTTTTTTTCCATAGAATTTTGCAAGTCTAATAAGGAACAAATAATAAAATAAGCTCCTCGAACTAGTGACATCTTGCAACAGTGAACCGCCGCCAAAAACGAACAAGTCCGTTTCCTTCATGGCAGCCATCACCTTGGGCAGAGAAAATCTGTCCACGGCATTTATGTCATATGAACTTTTAGTTTTTTCAGGTGATTTTGATAAGGCAGTGATTTCATACTTGCCAAGGCTTTTTAAATTATCAACTATAGCCTTTAAAATTGCATCATCGCCACTGTTATCAAAACCATAATACCCTTGCAAAAGGAGCTTTTTAGTCATTCTCTACTCCCCTTCTATATATTTTATATTGCTGGTCCTCTGTAATTACTTTTATCGGTCTCTTAGCTTCGATAATGTTCACAGAACATATAACCATAGCAACGACGGTCCAAAAAGTAAAAATTATTTTTGGCAAGTATAGGACATTTTCAAACATTCCGTGGGTGAAAACTCCAATTAAACCTGATACGAAACCTGCTCCCACATATTTTAAATATAGGTCAATCTTTTCATCCTTTGGTTGTTTCACTAGCTTTGTATATGGATATTTGATAATCATAAATAGCATACTTATGAAAATCATAAACCCAGCATATCCAATTTCAGCGATGGTTTGTATAAAGGAATTGTGCGCGTGGAATATCGGCATGGTTCTAATATATGTTTCAAACACTTGCTTATAAGGCAAGTGCCCAAATCCAACACCTGCAACTGCATGATCCCTTATTACATCGCCGGTTATATCCCAAATTTGGAATCTGTATGCCGTTGAGGAATCCGCTAAATTTCCTATACTTAATATTCTATTGATTACAGTTTGGGGCAAGAAAATTAATGCTCCCAACAATAATGGTATTGCAAATAAAAGCACCCTCTTGTCCACAAGTAGTACAAATATAAGTGCAGCCATGGCTATTCCTACCCAGCCCCCTCTGGACATGGTGAGAATAATACACACTAGCATCAAGGCTATTGCGCCTCCAAAAACTAGTTTTTTCTTCATGTTTTTCGTATACCAAAACATTCCCACACCTATTGGACATAATAAAACTAGATATTCCGCTAGGGTGTTGGGATTTCCAAATACTGAAAATACCCTCACTGCAACGTCTGGATTGTTCTCTACGTCTAACCATTCCCTACGAATTTCAACACCAGTAAAGGCTTGAAGCACGCCATATAGCGCTACCAAAGTGGCAGATACCATAAGAACAGTTAACAGAGAGTTTAAATCTTCTTTAGATTTTATCGAATTTACAACCACGAAAACGTAACATAGACCGCCAATGTGAAGTCCTAAATCCCTAAGGCTTCCCATCAAGTTCACAGAAGTTACAGTTTGGATAATCGCAACCAACAAATAAAGTGAAATTATACCAAAGAAGATATTCATTTTTATATCTTCATCTTTGTAAAAAACACGTCTCACAAAGTATATGAAAGCAACGCCCAGATAGGATAATAGTGCCAAGGTATCTGGTAGAAAAACCATTGTAAATGTAACTCCGAATATGGCAATCCTTATATCGATTATGGATAAGAAACCAAAAATCATAAGGACAAGTGCTGCACCGAAATACTTTGCTCCAAATATTGTATAAATTATTAATAAAAGTACGCTTAATCCAGCAGGTATGAGGAGATTTAGTTTTATATTTTTATTTTCTACCACCAATGCTCACCATCCTTATCCAGCTTAAATAAATCCAAAACAAAATTAGCAGTCACTGAATTTTCTATAGCTGCCAGCTCTTCTCCATTTATTAGCTTTCCAAATACGCCTATAGCTATCATTATTATCAGAAGAAGTGGAGAAAGGTTAGAATATCCAGCAAATCCACCTAGAACAAAAACTATGCCAGTAAAGAATAATAGCTCATAAACAAAGCCAAGCCCGCTTTGAATATTTAAAGAATACTCCGCTAAACCTTCTGAAAGCTTACTCCCATTAGCTAACTTGCTATTCATATTATGGACCCATTTTAAAACTGTATTAAACAATTTAAATGCACTTGCAATTACTTTGTAAGCGATAGAATTTTGAAAAATTCTTCCATCCCTATTTAAAATTTCCAACACAACAGAACCCTTAACCAATCTACTTAGTTGGGTTTTTATCACGTATACAATTTTTCTAATGTAGCTTTTTCTGTAAATCCTCTGCACAGCTCTGACAATATGCATTGTCAAAGCCACTGTGAAGCTATTATACATATTTCACCTACTTTACGTTAACTCCATAGCAAGTTCCAAAGGAAGTAAAGTTTTTATTTTTCATTCTAAATTGGTTCCCTACTCTGGTTTGCTCCCCACCTACTAAATAAAATTGGTCGGTTTCTTCGATTTGTGCTTCAACTTCAATGATTACCGTATATTTTCCAGGTACTTCTGAGTTATACCAAACACCGCCACTATCTGTCGTATTTTTGTAGTTTTGTACATCCTTAGATACGATATCGCCAATATAAGTTCCCTTGTCGTAATGGTAAATTGGATCCCCAACATTTATGTTATTTACCGTAACTTCACGTACATCGGAAATCTCATAAGTAACAACTGCAGTTTTGGTTTCCCTTGAGCTTACAGTGTTTTTACTCATACGTGAAACTCCAAATATAAGTATTGCTGCAAATATCAAGATTACAGCCAAGTCAATCACATTAATAATACCGAATAATCTTCCCTTGTTATCAATAACTTTCATTATTTCCTCCCACTTAATATGTCTGTGTAAATTTCTTTTTGTTTATTTGCCATTGCCTCTACAGAAAAACCACCCTTGACCCGAGTATTTATTGATTTCCCCATCTCAATGGTTTTTTCAGGGTTTTCCACCAAATCCAAAACTTTATTGGACATTTCCATATAATCATTGGATTTTATTAAATAGCCATCTACGCCATCTCGAATTAACTCTTCAATCCCACCTACCCTAGTGGAAATTGTAGGTTTTGACATCTTTGCAGCCTCCAGTATAACATATGGAAAACTTTCGCTGATGGAGGTCAACATATTTAAATCTATGGAATTGAAAAAAGAAAAATTATCCTTCACAAACCCAAGAAATTTTATTTTGTCTTCAATACCGTATTCCTTAGCCTGTGCCTTTAATGAGGATAACTCATCACCTGAGCCTGCAATTAAAAATAATAGGTTTTGGTTGTGAGTCAATGCTTCCTTTGCAGTTTTTATCATCATGGAGAGGTTTTTTACTCCATCTAATCTAGCTGCCTGTCCTATGATAAATTCTCCATTATAGGTAATATCATATTTCTTCAAAAATTCTTCCCTAGTAATAGAATAAGTTTTCGCTTCCATATCTATTCCATTGTAGAGAGTATATATTTTATCTTCAGCAAAACCTCTGGATATTAGCATTTTTTTAAAATTTTCGGTCACAGCTACATAATAATCAAATTTCTTTAAAGCATATTTATTGATTGGTGTGAAAATAAGATTTTTATAAAAACTGTCCTTAAAGTCCAATAGATAATCGCTATGGATTGTGGTTATCATTGGGACATGAATTTTATTCTTGAGAAAAATAGCTATGGTATTTGCCCTAGCTCCATGGCTATGGACTATATCATATCCTTCATTGTTCACAATATCAGCAATTTTATCTACAACTGACATATCTGAACGCCTTTTTTGTGGTATAACTTCTATATCAATACCTGCTTCTAGTGCATCTTCGTAGAATGAGTCCTTTATGAAACAGATAATTTTTGCTTGTACATTTCCTTGTAAGCCCTTCATTAGCGAGAAAATATGAGTTTTAGCTCCTCCAGTATCTCCTCCACTTATGAGGTGTAAAGCCTTTAGTGACATAAAAACCTCCTTTCATAAGCTCCTATTATTATACATTAAATAAATGCTTTTTTACATGAAAACTTAATAAAAGCTAAGTATCCAAAGTATACTCAGCTTTATTATCCTATTGTTTCTGAAATTTTTGTATATTCTATCTGTTCTTCAAGTTGCCATATATTTCTAGGAAGCGGAGAAGACAAATTTAAAGCCCTCCCGATTTTAGATATAATTGGCTCCTTCAACCCGGCTGAACACAGCATTTTTATATCCCTAAGTACAATCTCACATTTTCCATCGCCTATTATTTCACCATCTTTTAAAATTAATACCCTATCGGCAAAGCTCCATGCAAAATCCATATCGTGGGTTGATATGACAACTGTAATTCCTTCATCTTCTAAAATCTTAAATACTTCCAGCAGTTTTTCCGTGTTACTTGGGTCTAAGCCTGCCGTAGGTTCATCAAATAACATTATCCTTGGCTTCATTGCAAGTATAGAAGCGATGGAAACCAACTTTTTTTCACCACCACTGAGCTGATGTGGCGCCCTTCCACTCAATTCTTCTATTTTTAATAATTTTATCGTATCATTTACAATTTCTCGCACCTTTGATTTTTCATAACCTAAATTAAAAAGTCCAAAGGAAATTTCTCCTTCAACTGTAGGAGCGATAAACATTTTGTCGGGATCTTGAAACACTAATCCTATTGTGTGCCTTAACTTTGTTATTTCACTTTTGGAATTTTTGACTTTAACTCTATCTAGATAAATATCTCCGTCTGTACTATGCAAAACTCCATTCATCAACAAAAATAAAGTGGATTTACCCGCACCATTATTTCCCAATAAAGCAATTTTTTCTCCATTGGATATTTTTAAATCTACCCCTTTTAAGACAGGTTGTATGCCAGTGGGATATATATATTTCACATTTTTTAGTTCAAGAATTTGATTTTTCATATAATTCTCCCCACTAGGATTATTAAAAACAAAAATAAAATATAGCCTACAACAAGGACTATGTCCTTAGGTGTAATCATTTTATTGTTTTCTAGAAATATTAGCCTTCCATCATAAAGCCTAGACTCCATGGCATCATAGTTATCCAGAGCCTGCCTGAAGGAATAATTCATCAGCCTAACGGCAACAGCCTTGGATGTGGAAAGTGTCAACAAAAGTTTACCATAACCAAATCTTGCTGCAGCAGTTCGATTTAAGTTTGTAAAAGTATCAAATACTAGCATAATGTATCGATAAATTAAATACATAAGTTCAATCAATATCTCCGGTAAATATATTCTACGAAGACCTGAAATAATGTCCCCCATGGGAGTGGTTATTCCTAAAAAATAAATAGAAGTAAGCCCTGCATAGGCTTTAAAAAAAAGTTGCATTGAACTATTTTGAGACTCCTTCGTTATGGATAATATGTAACTGAAGATAGTAACATCATAATATCCCAGCTTTTTTCCAGATATCTGGACCATTATCCCAATCGAGCTTAGCGCAATAAACACAAGTGGGAGTTTTAGAATATTTATGTAGTATTTAACCTTGAGACTACCCATTATTAGTGTTAAAAATGACATGGATATAATTACAAATGTACAAACGAACACATTTCCACTTATTAAACATATTAATATAGTACTAAAAATAAATCCTAGCTTTAGAAGTGGGTCTCTATTACCTATTTTGCTTCTCATGGCAATTGCGTCCACGTCTAGTAATCCCACATGGTCATGGGTATGAAACAAACTAAATATTATAAATACTACCAATCCCAGTAAAGGTGATAAGGGATATGTCACCTTGTTTACTAACATTAAATGTATCCATGTCCCTAATACACAGCCTAAAAACATATTTATACATTAACTTCTTTCATAAATTTTTTTCTGCCCAACAGGTACCCGAAGCCAAGCCCAATAACTCCCGCTCCCAAAGCTGCTTGCAATGCAAACAATAGACTTTCAGTTTCGCCACCTGGTGGTTCAATGATGCTTTCAGCCCAAGGCTCATAATCTGGATTAACTTCCATTATGATTCCCTCAGCCTCCCCATCGGCTCCTCCAAATTCAGAATCCTTAATCGTCAAAAGTGGAAATACAGCTATAACGACACATGCTAAAAGTAAAAGTATAATTTTTGAACTATTTTTCATCTTGTACCTCCTCGTATAATTGATTTTAGAAGGTACTTTAATCCCTTCTAAGGTTACAACC
>CAYUJY010000075.1:0-8957 GCA_964445145.1 uncultured Peptoniphilaceae bacterium
TAAAGAACTTGATCCAACCATAGAAACCATAGGTGTCATTTACACATCTGATGAAATTAACAGTGTGGTGCAAGTTGAAGAAGTGAAGAAATTAGCACCTGAGGCTGGTTTAAAAGTTGAGGAAGTAGGAATTGCAACCATATCGGACCTACCTCAAGCAGCACAATCATTAGTTAAGAAAGTGGATGCAATGTATATAGTGTCTGACAATAAAATTGCTAGTTCCGTTTCACTCTTGGCAGACATACTTTTAGAAAACAATATGATTTCCATATGTGCAGAGGAATCACAAGTACAAGGTGGAATCCTATTGACAAATGGAATTAAATATTTAGATTTAGGGTCACAAACGGGAGATATGGCTAAGAGAATCTTAGTAGATGGGGAAAATCCTGGTGACATGCCTGTTGAAAAGTCCAATAAGATTGGAACGGTTGTAAACAAAAATACACTTGAAGCTTTGGGTCTAGACCCTAATTTAGAAGTACTTCAAGGAGCAGAATACGTAGGAGAATAAGGAGAAGTTATGAATTTAGCATTAGCAAGCTTGGAACAGGGTTTAATATACGCTGTACTGGCGATGGGAATATTTATCAGCTTTAGAATATTGGGAGTTCCGGATATGTCCGTGGAAGGTACATTTCCCATGGGAGCATTAATGACTGCATTTCTATTGCTAAATGGAGTTAACCCAATATTAGCAACCCTAGCAGCTTTGGTTGTTGGGGTATTGCCAGGTATAGTGGCGGCACTGCTTGCCATTAAACTTAAAATAATGTCAATTTTGGCTGGTATATTGACCATGACTATGCTATATTCTGTGAATTTGAGAATAAATGGAAGACCGAACGTACCTTTTACGAAATCTAACAATATTTATGGGCTTATAGATGTGGGAAATCCCTATATAAACAGGGTCATAATTCTAATTATTATAGTTGTTTTATTGAAACTTCTACTAGATTGGTTCTTTAAAACAAAAATGGGTTACATGCTAATTACGACGGGAGACAACGAAACCCTTGTAAAAACCCTCGGTGAGAGTGCAGACAAGTACAAGATAATAGGATTGGGTATGGCAAATGGAATAGTTGCCCTCTCGGGAAGTCTATTTGCACAATCCTTAAAATTTGCAGATACGCAAATGGGACAAGGGGTCCTAGTAATAGCACTGGCGTCCATAATTATTGGCGAAACCTTATTTAAAGAAAGAAATATTAAAGGTACGTTAAGAGCCATTGTAGGAGCGATTATATATAAGATAATCGGAGCATTAGCTCTGGAAGCAGGTTTAAATCCAAATGATTTGAAGATGATAAACGCAGTAATCGTAATAGTATTTATAGCATACAACAATTCCTATGGGGATATTAAGAAGATGCTGACAAGGTAGGGGGAAATTATGTTAGTAATAAAAAATTTGAAAAAGGGATTTAATAAGGGAACTGAATTCGAAAACAATATATTTACGGATTTTAATCTCACGATAGAAAACAATACCTCTACGGCGATTATCGGTTCAAACGGTTGTGGAAAATCTACATTAATGAATCTAATTGCAGGTACATTACCTAACGATGGCGGAAGTATCATAGTAGACGGTGAAGACGTGACGAAACTTTCAGAACAATCCAGGTCAAAGTATTTCGGTAGAGTTCACCAAGACCCAACAAAGGGAGTCAGTCCATCATTAACAATACTTGAAAATATGGCACTAGCAGACAATAAAAGCGGTAGATTTGATTTGAGCTTTTTAATAAAAAAAGACAGAATTGAATACTACAAGGAGTTGTTGAAGCCACTTAATTTAGGACTTGAGGATATGCTCCATAATAAAGTTTCCTTGCTATCAGGTGGACAAAGGCAATCCTTATCGCTGGTTATGGCAAGCATGAAACTTCCAAAGCTACTACTCCTAGACGAGCATACGGCATCATTAGATCCAAAAACATCCAAGGTTGTAATGGATAGGACCAAGGATTTAATCTTGGATAAAAATATTACAACACTTATGGTAACCCACAACATGAGGGATGCTGTGGCATATTCAGATAGAGTAATTATGCTAAAGGAAGGGCATATAGTAATGGACGAGCTTAGTAAAAATATAAGCGAAGAAGATTTAGAAAATCTATACAAAATAACAGAAGCATCGATGCAAGAAGAAGTGGCGGTTTAATACCGTCATTTTTTTATTCGCAAAATAGTTATTATTGATGCAAAATTATAGGGAAGATTCTCAGTAATCTTACACATTGACGTAGGGTGGATACTCCGCAATCTTCTACATTGATGTAGGGTGGATTCTCCGTAATCCACCGATGGGCTGAAGGAGAATTAAATGATGAAATGATGCTATTTGCGAAACAATTCTTCGCAGAATAACATACGAATCGTCAGTAACCCCTCAGTCGCTACCGCGCCAGCTCCCCTGCAGGGGAGCCCATTGGAAAGCCAACCTAAGTCAGTCGCTACCGCGCCGGCTCCCCTACAGGGGAGCCAATAGGAAGCCTACCCAAAGTCAGTTGATATCCGCGCCAGCTTCCCTAAAGATGAGTCCTTCTCGTGATGACCAATCCCTATTAACGCGTGTTGACATCATTTCGTGTTTTGATATGATATTAATATCTATAATAATCCAATAGAAAGGGGGATGATTGTGAATAAAAGAAAAACTATGTTACTTTTGGCGATGAGTTGTTTATTTGCCTATTTCTATATATTATACGACAAGAATACACCCGACCCTACACGGAAACTTATGGAAAAAATCTCTATGGATGTAATTGTAAATAATAACGAACAAACTTAAAACCCTTCAAACTTCTTTTAAATAGAAATGACGAAATTTCGGTGTTACGTGATATAAACTCTGATGTATTGGGGATACTAACCATACCTGGCACAAATATAAATTATCCTGTTCTAAAAAGCAAAGATAATAATGAATATCTTTATAGGGATATTTACAAAAAACTAAATGATAATGGCTCATTGTTCTTGGACTACGAATGTAATCTAAATGATAGTTCTGATAACGTAATTATCTATGGACACAAGAGGAAATAAAAAATCATAAAATGGCATTTGCAATAATAATCCCTAATATAGGATTTTACCTAATGATGGCAACTTTTGCTGCTATCATGAAAAAGATGGTAAGTTATGAAGATGTATCCATATTAGTAGGTATGATTACCATTCTAAGCTTTGTTATTTACTCACTATTTCTTGTAGTTATACAAAAGGTAATTGTGGATGAGATTAAGGAACTCTATCCTGAAAAGAAAGGAAATGCATATAATATAAATTTCCAAAAAGAATGGGAAAAAAGCTTAGACGAAAGAGAAAAGGTAGCTCTATATTATTCAGGTTACAAAACATACAAAGCTATAGACAAGGTGCTAATTGCCCTACTGGTTTTGACAGCCATGTTGTCCGATGTACAAGGAGTAAACTTAGGGATTTACCCACCACTGGTAATCTCATTGATATTGGTTTTATCAAATATAGTATATCTATATTATTGGATAAAAAGTGACAATTTAGTTAAAAAAAAGGAGAAAATTATGAAACGATTTGGGAAAATGGGATTAACATTAGCTTTGGCTTTGATGATGATTTTTACATCAATTCCAGCGCTAGGCGCAGAAGTAGTTGATACGAATATAAGCCCTTGGGCGTTGCTTACGGTAAATGACGGGCAAATGATGGGCTTAGTGACGATGAGTGCTGAATCTTTGGACAAGGATTACACGAAGGAGATAACTGCCGAGGAGATTAAAGATTTAAATGAAGGCATAATTGCAAAACTAGAAACCCAAAATTTGAAAAAGAATGAAGCCTTTAAGGGGGTTGAAGTAGAATTTGACTCAACTAGAGAAGCAATACTATTAAATCTATTTAACATTCTAGGTAAATTTGACAAAACAGTCACTGAAGAAACGGACCTAATAGAATATATGGTAAAAAACAATATTTTAAAGGGAAAAGGTAATGATTATGGTTTAAAGGACATTGCCACCCTGGAAGAAGGGATTGTGTTCTACACAAGAGCCATCACTGATGTATACGATGACCACGACTTAGGCGGCAAGGGCGTATTTTACAAAGTTGAACATAAGGGTAATACGGTGTACTTGTTTGGTTCAGTCCACATTGGTGACATCTCCATGTACCCAATCGAAGCTGAAAGGATGAATGCCTTCAATAAATCAGACGAGTTATACGTGGAGATAAATCTACTTGATCCTGAGTTGATAGCGGAAACACAAAAATATCAAATAAAAACTGACGGAACTACTCTAAAGGATGAAGTTGGGGAAGAAACCTATGTGAGAATTAAAAAGCTTATGGATACGATTGGATTACCTGAAGAAATGTATGCAAATATGGAAGGTTGGGCCTTGTTCAATACCTTAAGTATGCTACCTATTCAAATGACAGATCCTTATACTACAGCATTTGGTGTCGACGTGTACTTTCTAACCAACGCAATGCTGGAGGAAAAACCGATAAAGTCTATAGAAACAGTGGAGCTCCAAATGAATACTTTAAAGGATTACTTTACTGAAAATAAATCAGGACTATTGGAGAATATAAAAGAAATTTTGACTGCATTTGAAAAGGAAGAGTTGGATGAAATTGTCAAAGAATACAGAGATTTAATGGTTGCATGGAGGGATGGAGATATAAACAAGTTCATCACCATGTATGATGAAAATGAAGAATCTAAAATACTTCTGGAAAACAGAGACCCAGAAATGGCGAAGACGATTAAAGGTTTATTAGAAGCTGATGGTGAAAAAACCTACTTCGTATTAGTGGGAGCAGGACACTATGCCCCGGAAAATTCAGTTTTGAAATACTTGAAGGATTATGGATTTACTGTCCAAGATTTAAATAAATAATTGTATGAAACTCACAACCAGTCGATGGTGTGAGTTTTATATTGCGATAAATTACATATTAGTATGTTAAAATAATTTTAGGTTTAAAATACATATTAAGGTGATAAGGATGAGGGATGATTATAAAAGTTTAGAACAAATACTAGATAACAAAGAGCACAGTAGTAAATACCTACTTCTTCATGGTACCGTGGTGACGGTGGATTCAGAAAGAAGGATAATTGAAGACGGTGGAATTCTAATCGAAAATGATAGAATAAAGCAAATTGGAACATCTGAAAGTCTACTTAAGGAATATGGTGATGACATTAACATCACAAAGATTAATCTTAAACGAAAAATGCTAGTTCCAGGACTTATTGACGTACATGCCCACGCGGGGCATAGCTTGTTGACGCTATTAGGTGAGGCTACTATGTCTAACTGGATGCCAATGATGACTGAAATTTATCATTACAATACTACGGATGAATTTTGGTACCGTGAGGGTAGGCTAGCTGCCTTAACTAGGCTGAGCTACGGGATAACCACTGGGCTCTCAGTTATATCCAATTGCCAAAGGACGGATCGGTTGGAGGTCATAACAGAGCATGCTAGAGCATATGGCGAAATGGGTATGCGTGGCATTGTTGCCATAGGTCCTTCAGGTCCGCCGTATCCTAGGACTACTAGACATATACTAGAAGATGGAAGCGAATTTCATGGCACCCATTCCTTAGATGATTTGTTAAGAAATACTGAGGATTTTATTAAGGTTGTAAATCATACTTATGAGGATAGAATTAGAGCTTTTGTTGCACCCTTTGTACTTATTTCTTCCTTTAACCAATCTTCGCCTACCCCAGCAGATGTGGGAATAGAGCTGACAGAATTGGATAGATATATTATGAAGTCTATCCGTGAAATAGCAAAAAATTGTAATACTAGAATTCATACAGAGGCTTTTGGAGGGATGATTCGAGTAGCAGCCCAAGCGCCTGAAGAATACATGCTATTAGGACCAGATGTACATCTTCAACACTGTACGGGAATATCCTTGGATGAAGCAAAAATTCTCGCAGATACTGGAACCCATATTAGTAGCACCCCATCCGATAGACAAATGTACAACAGATGCCCAGTTCCAGAACTGATGATGCTTGGTGCTAATGTAGTGGTAGCCAGTGATGGAACGGCACCGTATAATAGTTTTGACTTAATTCGAGGAACCCAAAATATGGCACTGGTTCACAGGGGCTTTCTAGTAGATAGATTTTATCTACCCGAGGGTAAGCTACTGGAGATGATTACCATAGATGCAGCAAAAGCCATAGGAATGGAAGATGAAATTGGTTCCCTAGAGGTAGGCAAAAAAGCAGATATCGCAATAGTGGATTTGGATATGCCCCACTTGAGCCCGAACTTGATGCCACTGCGTAAATGGTTGACTCTAGGAAATGCAGCAGACGTCCACTCGGTAATGGTGGATGGTAGATTTATTTATATAAATGGACAAAGCACTTTGGCTATTAGGCGAGAAATTTTAGACCAAGCCGAGTTAGAGGCGCGAACTACCATTAGTCGCGCGGGAATGGAGAAGTTTTTTGAGCCAGTTGATACGTTTTGGGGTTCATATAGAAAAATAATAAAAACAAAACGATTTGAGGATAAGGGGTGGAAATAATGAAGGGACTAAAATGCACATACGGAGTGTTTTTTAAAGATGAAAAACACTATCTCCAAAATGATGCAGCTATAATATATGATGGTGAAAATATCATTTTCGCTGGAAGCAGTATGGATGCGAAGGAAGAATTTCCAGAGATTCAATTGGAGGATTTAGGAAATGCACTCATAGCTCCAGGTTTTGTGGACCTCGATGCATTAGGGGATATTGACCACACACTTATTGATTTAGATTTTTCTAAAGACAGACCCAATGACCTTCGTTGGTCTAAGGAGTGGTTTGAAAAAAGACGTGAGCAACAAACCGCAGTCGATGAGGCATTCAAGAGCCTATATGCCTATGCACAACTAATAAGACATGGAATCACCACCGCCATGCCCATAACTAGCGTGGTTGGAAAATCTGCTGCAGAAACCTATGAGGAAATCGATGCAGCTGCTGAAAATGCAATAAAGCTTGGGCTTCGAGTATATTTAGGACCCAGCTATCTTATGAAAAAACCTGTAATAGTTCATGGCGAGCAGGTGCTTTTGGATATAAGTGAAGAAGAAAAAACACTGGGACTTGAAAATGCAGAGAAATTTATTAAAAAGTGGCAAGAAATAGGGAATCCACTAGTAAATCCTGTTGTGGTTCCAGAAAGAATAGAACAACAGACGGAAGAATCCTTAATCAGGTCTAAGGAACTTGCTAAAACTTACGGTGTCCCAATTCGACTCCATGCTGCACAGGGTGCCTTTGAGTATAAGATAATTAAAGAAAGGACGGGATTATCTCCCATCCAATATTTAGATTCCATTGGTTTTTTAGATGAAAACACATTTATTCCCCATGGCTTGTACATGGGAACAACTAAATTTGTAAAAGAAGACACCACAACTACCGATATGGATATCATAAGGGATAGGGGCACGTCCATAATACACTGTCCACTGGTTTATGCGAGAGTTGGCATAGCGTTAGATAGCTTTGCAAGATATAAGAACCATGGTATAAAAATGACCATGGGTACAGATTGCTTCCCACCGGATTTATTTGAGAATATAAGAATAGGGAATTTTTACGCATTGTATATAGAAGGAAATGTAGAAGAAAATAGGCTGGCAAAGTTTTACAATGCAGCTACAATAGGTGGAGCTGACGCCTTGGGAAGACGGGATTTAGGAAGATTAGAGTCCGGATCGGCAGCGGATTTAATTGTCATGCCTTTAGACGATTTTACTTTAGGGGTTATGGATGACCCATTTAAAACCATAATTCTCACAGCTACGGGCAGACACATAAAAGATGTAATGATAGCAGGTAGATGGGTTATGAAGGATAGGGTCTTGCCAGGATTTGATTTTGATGAACTTAGGCTTCGGGCTGAAGAATATTACACGAGAATGAAAATGGCATACAAAGAAAGAAGTGAACACCCAAACTTAACCTTAGAGGAATATTACCAACCGTTTTTGCGTTAGAAAGGTGCGTGTATGAAGAAAATAAGAAAAATGCTAAGTGATTGGGAAAAACCTCATGTCCAGGCACTTATGAGTACTATAGAAACCCAAAGTAAACATACACTGGCAAGCTGGGCAATAAATTATTCAAAAGATGCGCTGCTGCCCCTATATGAAAGGGCGTACCCTGAGGATTTAAGGCCTGTAAATGCATTAGATGGTGCAAAACGGTGGTTAGAAGGAACAGTTAAGCTACCACAAGTCAAGCCTTTAATATTAAAGTGTCATGAAGCAGCCAGAGAAGCGTCAGACTACCCAGTTGCACAAGGAGTAGCGAGGGCAATTGGGCAATCGGCATCCACAATCCATTCCCCTAGACATTGTATAGGACTATATTTTTATGGTGCCTTGGCTTTAGCATATAACGAACTGGGCGTCCAAGCATCGAGGGCAGAACTAGATAAATATATAGAGGAAGAGTGTCATAGAATGTATGAGGCATTAAAAAAACTAGCAGTTATAAACGAAGAAAACCCAGCAAAAATTTCCTGGAAATGTTAAAAATAGCCATAAGGTAAATTTGAATACCTTATGGCTATTTTTAATTATTATTAAATATTTTTTGAAACCTTCGCCTATAAAAAATACGATTATAGGACATAAAAATGCAATTCCGAATATTATAGGCGACACCTGATGCTCACCATGACCATAAATCAAAAGCTTAGAAAAAGCTAGACAGCTTTGTAATGAATGGCTAACCATTGCAGTGGTCATGGAGCGGGTCAACAAATATACGATGCTGAAGCCTGCACTAGTTATGAAATATGCCACCGTCATAACATTTATTTTCATGTCAGATACATGGGGCATAATAAAAAATATTGCAGCAACTACAATAGCCAATATAGCAGGTGGGCTAAAAATCGTTTTAGCATT
>CAYUJY010000076.1:0-8847 GCA_964445145.1 uncultured Peptoniphilaceae bacterium
TATGGGCATGAATAATCATCTTAAAAACATGAGAGTAATTCAATCGGGATATGTATTAAATTTCTTACCCATGATATCAAATGGCGGAAAAATGCCCGTTAGTGCAGACGCTATGGCAAAAATAGGGAAGGTTCTAGAGGTGGATGTATTACGTAATAACCTTTACCTAGGACATAGTTTAATGACGGAATCCACAAGGTTTAAAGTACTGTGTGATACAATCGCGATACCGTTTCCAACACCTAAGGTAATAAGCGTGGGCGATATAGTGATAAGTATTGGTATTATCATGTTTTTGGTTCATCAAATAAAAGCTAAAAAAATATGAAAAAAATTAGATTATTTGCAACATTATTGATATTATTCATTTTTTTAATAGGTTGCAAAGAAAAAATTGACGATAAAAGTAACAAATCAATCGAATTTGATATTTCAAAACATGTGGTTGAAGTAGATGAGGGAATGAATAGCTCTGTAACTATTTCCTTTGCTGGCGATGTGATGTTACATATGCCCATAGTTAGAGCCTATTACGACAATGAAAGCAAGCAATATGACTTTAAACCTATTTTTAAGTTTGTAAAACTAATCAATGATGAAGTTGATTTGTCCGTTGCAAATTTGGAGACGGTGATAAATCCAGAAGCTCCACTTTCAGGTTTCCCACTTTTCAATTCTCCAGGCGAGATAATTGAGGCTTTAAATTATAGTGGATATGATGTTATAGGGACAGCAAACAATCACGCTTATGACCAAGGATACACTGGAGTACAAAATACAATAAATGCCATATTAAAAGAAGAGTTAACCCATATGGGTACGAATATCTCTATGGATGAGGCTCGAACTAGAGTGATGGAGATAAATGACATAAAGCTAGGATTCTTGTGCTATACATATGGATTAAATGGGTTTATACAAACTGAAGATTTCCATGTGAATGTCCTCGACGAAATAAAGCTTAGTGAAGATATAAATCATTTAAAAAATCAAAATGTAGATAAAATAATTTTATTCGTTCATTGGGGAACTGAATATAGGACCGAACCATCAGAATACATGAAAAAAATGGCAAACATTGCCTTTGATTTAGGGGTAGATTATATAGTAGGATCCCATCCCCATGTAGTTTCCAGGGTGGAATACCATGGTGAGGACAATGAAAGATTCGTAGCGTATTCACTGGGAAATCACTTATCAAACCAACGGACAGAGTACATACATAGAATTGGCACGGAAGATGGTTTGATTGTAAAGATAAAATTAGAAAAAGATTATTCAACAAAGAAAGTAAATTTAGTTTCTTTAGAAACAATTCCAACGTGGCTTAACAGGTATTATGACGGGAAATGGCATTATACCATTATACCTATAGATATGGCACTCTCAGGAAACTTGAGTGAGTTGACATTAACTGAGAGCTTGAGGAACAAATTGTTGGAGTCTAAGGAACGTACAGAAAATATATTAAATATAAATTAGTATTGGTGGACAAATGGATATAATATCAAACTTTTTTACACAGATAACTGCAAATATTAGAATACAGGATATTATAGATGTATTAGTCATATCTTTTGTGGTATATAAAATATTCGACTTTTTAAAGCAAACTAGAGCTGAACAGCTCTTAAAAGGTATTGCTATACTTTTAGTTTTAACAAAAATCAGTGAGTGGCTACAACTATATACCGTAAACTGGATACTTAGCAATACTATGACGGTTGGAACTATTGCAATACTGGTGGTATTCCAACCTGAGCTTAGACGAGGACTTGAATACTTGGGAAGGACCAGTATTTTCACAGGAAACTTAGCTGAAATTCAAGAAAATGAAGCAAAACATACCGTAAAATCCATATTAGATGCAGTGGCATCCCTATCTAGACAAAAAATCGGCGCAATACTAGTTATAGAAAGAAGAACTGGACTAAACGAAATAATCGATACTGGGACGAAGATGGACTCCATAGTGAGTGCAGAACTATTGATAAATATTTTTATCCCCAACACGCCATTACATGATGGTGCAGTCATTATAAAAGATGATAGAATAAGAGCTGCTGCATGTTTTTTACCACTATCTGAAAATATGACCATAAGCAAGGAGATGGGAACTAGACATAGGGCCGCATTAGGTATGTCAGAGCGCTCCGATAGCTTGTCTATAGTGGTATCAGAGGAAACGGGAGTCATATCCATAGCAGAGCATGCGAGTATATCTAGGCATTTGGATATTGATACCCTAGAAACCATATTGATGGAAATTTACAGACGTAGTGAAGATAGATCTATAGGAAACTTTTGGAGAAGAATAAATGAAGATAAAAGAACTACTGAAGAAGAATAATTTAAGTACAAAACTCTTATCACTTATGATTGCCATGTTCCTATGGAGCTTTGTAATGGGGATTGTAAACCCAGAATATCCTGTGGATTACAGGGGAATAAGCGTGGTGTACGAAGGGTTACAAAATATCGAAAGACAAGGATTACATTTGTCTTCGTCACCTGATGAAAAGGTAAATGTAAAGTTGAGTGGCACAAGACTGGATCTTTCCAGAATTAATTCAGAAAATATTATAGCCAAAATGGATTTAAATGGGTTAAAAGAAGGGGAAACAAGGGTTCCAATCCATGTTGCCATACAGGAGCAATCGGGAAAAATTACTGTGCTAAACGTTGAGCCTGCATCTGTAATTGTAAATATTGAAAAAATAATTACTGAAAATGTGAGAATTGAAGTTGAAACAAACGGCACATTAGAAGATGGATACACCCTTGGAGAGGTTAAAGCAGTAAATGGAATAGTGGCTGTAACTGGTCCTGAATCCAGGGTAGGCGATATAGCAAAGGCAGTATCTTACGTTGATATAACCAGCAAACGTGAAGGTTTTATTACAAATACACCAGTATCGTTCTTTGATAAAAACGGAGTTCCAATTACAGATTTAAAGACTAATGTATCGACAATAGATATCGAGATACCAATCTATAAAATAAAATCTGTTCCAATCGAGCCTATATATTCAGGACAACTTTTGGAAAACCAGAGGTTGGATAATGTAAAAATCACTCCTGCCCAAGTAGTTATAAAAGGTGATGGAAATAGGGTGAATGAAATTGCAAAAATTTCCACAATGCCAATAGAATATGAAAAACTAAATGATAGTGGAAGTGTAGTAGTAAATTTAGATTTACCAAGCAATATCACTCTATACGATGAAAATTTAGAAGTGACATTGAAATACACCTTAGTCGACAACATTCAAAAAGCAGTCGTGATACCTAAAGATAATTTTGAGATTAGAAATAAAGAAACTGGACTAACTTATGAAATCACAACGGAATTTGAAAGCATCAACGTAATCCTTTATGGAGAAACGGAGAGTTTGGAAGTATTAACGGGAGGTGACCTGATAGCATATATAGATGTAGACAATCTAAGTGCAGGGGAATACACCTTGGATATCAAGGTGAATGGGCTGGGAACAATTGCAGCAAGGGAAATAGTACCTGGGAAACTAGCTTTAATAATTAGTGCAATCAATTGAAATTGATAAAATAATGTTATATAATATGCTTATTTAAAATTGGGAGGTAAATAAATGAAGTTTGTGGGTGAAGGTTTAACTTTTGACGATGTACTGCTGTTGCCATGTCCGTCAGATGTGCTTCCTAGGGAGACAAATTTAAAGACGAATTTAACAAAAAAAATTACTTTAAATATTCCTTTGATGAGTGCCGGAATGGATACGGTAACAGAAAGTGAAATGGCTATCGCTATGGCCAGAGAGGGTGGAATCGGAATTATTCATAAGAATATGTCCATAGAAGCTCAAGCGACAGAAGTTGACAGAGTAAAGAGATCAGAACATGGTGTTATAACGGATCCTTTTTCCTTAAAAAAGGATAATACAATAGGTCAAGCTAATGAACTAATGGGTCACTTTAAAATATCTGGAGTTCCCATTGTGGATGATGAAGGTTACTTAGAAGGTATATTAACGAATAGAGATATAAGGTTTGAAACTGATTTTCATAGACCTATATCCGAAGTAATGACCAAGGAAGGTCTGATAACTGGTTACATGGGAATTTCCATGGAAGATGCTCTAGAAATTATGAAAAAGAATAAGATAGAAAAACTTCCATTGGTTGACGATAATTATAAGTTAACTGGTCTAATTACCATAAAAGACATAGACAAAATGGTACAATATCCAAATTCAGCTAGAGATTCCAGTGGAAGACTGTTAGCAGGAGCTGCAGTAGGAGTTACAGGCGATGTAATAGATAGAATTCAAGCCTTAGTAAATGCTAAAGTTGACGTAATTGTAATCGACACTGCACATGGACACTCACAAGGCGTTTTAAACACCGTTAAAATGATAAAGGAACATTACCCTGACTTGCAACTAATAGCGGGAAATGTGGCGACTGCAGAGGCTACAGAGGCATTGATTGAAGCTGGAGCAGACTGCGTTAAAGTAGGTATAGGACCTGGCTCCATTTGTACTACTAGAGTAGTTACAGGTGTGGGTTCTCCGCAATTAACATCCATAATCAACTGTGCAGAAGCTGCAAAGAAACACGGCATTCCAATAATAGCAGACGGTGGAATTAAATATTCAGGAGACATCACAAAAGCCATAGGAGCAGGTGCCAACGTAGTAATGGCAGGTTCATTATTTGCTGGAACTGATGAAAGTCCTGGAGAAGAGATATTTGTGGACGGAAGAAAGTTCAAATCATATAGGGGCATGGGTTCCTTAGGAGCCATGGACTCAGGAAGTTCAGACAGATATTTCCAAGATAAAAATAAGAAATATGTTCCTGAGGGAGTAGAAGGAAGAGTAATTCATAAGGGCAAAGTAGGAGCTGTAATATATCAACTTATTGGTGGATTAAGATCTGGAATGGGATATATTGGCGCAAAAGACATCGAAGCCCTACACGAAAAAGCTACTTTTATAAAGATTACAAATGCTACATTAGTGGAAAATCACCCACATGATATCACTATAACAAGAGAATCACCAAATTATTCAAATAAGTAAAATCAAAACCCTCCAATTTCGGAGGGTTTAGTTTTTGTTAAATTATAAGATTAAATATCTAAAACGTTTAATTGTAATACATCAGGTCTAGCATAGTGACCACAGACATCAAATTCCATTCTACTTGAAATGACCTTATCCATCTCTAAATCCGCATAAATTATTTCTTCTTTATCCCACACTGGCTCTGTTACATAGTGACCATATGGATCAATAACACAACTACCACCCCTACAAACTATATCATTCAAACGTTCAATTTCCTCAGGCATATTTAGATCTTTAGGGTACATTTCCTTAGTAAAGAACAAATCAGCATTGATAAAATAACAATGTCCTTCTATGGCTATATGTTTAATGGTAGATTGCCATTCTTCGTTATCGTTGGAATTAGGTGAAATATAAATGGTTAACCCCTTCTCATAAAGTGCCACCCTCGCTAAAGGCATATAGCTCTCCCAACAAATCATGCTTCCCATAACTCCCCATGGCGTATCCACTACAGGGAAATATCCCTTATCTGCATCGCCCCAAACCACTCGTTCAGAACCAGTTGGTTTTAGTTTTCTGTGTACCGAGACTATTTCGCCATTTGGGTCAAAAATTATGTTTGAATTATAAAGAGTTCCATTTAAAGGTTCCCGTTCAGAAACGCCGATGCTTACATACGAATTTGCAGTTTTTGCAGCAATGGAAAGTGCGTCAGTTTCTGGGCCTGGAATCGTAATTGAATTATCGTAATACAACTTCCAGTCGAGCCTACCCTTTGGATTTCTAGAGCCTACCGCAAATCCAAAAGTCATGCCGTAGGGATAGCCAGGGATAAATAATTCTGGAAATACGATTAAATCAACAGCATTTTTTGAAGCTTCTTCTATGTACACTATGGCTTTCTCTGTGCACGCCGTTTTATCGAACATAACTGGCGCAGCTTGAACTACGGCTACTTTGCATATTCTATCTAAATCCTTCATACATCCTCCACTTTAATTATTCTTACTATCATAATACCATAAGGGTTAGTATAGTTGTAAATTGAATAAATTATTGTTATTATCAAATAGAGGTGATGCTCATTGATAGTCATAAAAGACTTGGAACTACAATTAGCTAAAGATATGCGAACATTGATAAGTGGATTTAATTTTTCCTTCGTTCCCAATCAAAAAATTGCACTAATTGGTGAAGAGGGTAATGGAAAATCATCACTATTAAAAGCTATATATGATAAATCCTTAATAAGTGATTATATAGATGTAAGTGGTTCAATATTTAAAGAAAAAGAAATAATTGGATATCTGCCACAACACTTGCCAAATAAATTAAACAATATTTCAATCCGTGATTTTATATATGGCAAAGATCGTGATATTGATTATAGTAAATTATATCGATTTATAGATAACCTAGGAATCAAAGAAGAGTTACTCGATACAAATATACGACTGTTCGACTTATCAGGTGGAGAGAAGATAAAAATCCAGCTTCTGGATATACTATTGGATAACCCTACGGTACTCCTATTAGATGAACCCACTAATGATTTGGATATTGACAGTATAATTTGGCTTGAAAATTTTATTAATTCACAAAAAATACCCATTATGTTCATCAGTCATGACGAGAGATTACTTGAAAATTGTGCAAACACAGTAATTTTATTCGAACAGTTAAGTAGGAAGACTATTCCCACACATACGATTGAAAAGCTTGATTATAAATCATTTGTTAGTAAACGTTGGAATACAATTGAAACACAAGAGAAAAACGCAAAAAAAGAGAGGGAAATTTTAGACAAGAAACTAGAAAGGTATCGAGAAATATACGATAAAGTTGATAGGGCACAAAGAACTGTTTCTAGACAGGACCCGGCTGCAGGAAAAAATCTCAAAGATAAGATGCACACAGTGAAAAGTATTGGAAAAAGATTTGAAAAAGAAGAAGAAAACTTAACCCAAAGACCTGATTTTGAGGAGTCAATTTATATTAAGTTTAATGAGGGTATAGGTGTACCCAAGGGAAAGCAAATATTAGAATTGAAATTAGAAGAGCTATTGATTAAAAATAAAATTTTAAGTAGAGACATTAATTTAACTGTAATCGGACCTGAAAAAATATGTATAGTGGGAAGAAACGGAAGTGGTAAAACTACACTTTTAAAACAAATTAGAAACAATTTGAACTCCAATATAAATGCTTTCTACATGCCACAAAATTATCTAGAGCTGTTGGATGTGAATCAAACACCTGTAGAATATCTTGCGAAAGATAGCACAAAAGACGAACAAACTAGGGTAAGAACATATTTAGGTAGCTTGAAATTTACTAAGGATGAAATGGAACATAATATTTCAAGTCTTTCCGGTGGACAGGTTGCAAAATTATATTTTTCTAATCTTACATCTGGAGATTATGAGGCATTAATTTTAGATGAACCCACAAGGAATCTTTCACCACTTTCTGGTCCAGAAATAAGAAATGCATTAAGAGATTTCAAAGGAGTAATTATATCGGTGTCCCACGATAGGAAATATATCGAAGAAGTGTGTGATAAAATGTATTTATTAGATGAAGTAGGCTTACACGATATAGACAAAAATAATTTCTTAGAATCCTACGAAAATGACAGGTGATAAATTTGGAAAAGGAAAATTTAACAACTATGCCATTATTAAAATATGTAATTTTGTTAGGTGGCGCACTTATTTTGGGAGCGCTTTTAAGTAGGTTTATTTTTCAAATAAATCTAGTGAGCGGAAATAGTATGCATCCATCACTAAATGACGGAGAGTTTGGAATATCATTAAAAGCTCCATATAGACTGTTTGGAAGCGATTTCAACAGAAATGATGTTGTAACCATGCAATATCCCAACGAAGACCGGGTATTTATTAAGCGAGTCATAGGTTTACCCAATGAACATATCGAGATAATTGCAGGTGATATTCTAATAAACGGCAAAAAATATAATGACGAGTATAGAAATCCCTTCGCAGCCGTGGAAATAATGAGTGGTGATGGCTTGGTTGAAACGACATTAGATAATTTGGAAGAGTATAGACGAATTTATTCATTAAATTATGGTGATTACTTTGATATTCAATTGGGAAGTGATGAATATTTTTGTCTTGGGGATAATAGATTTTATTCAACGGACAGTAGGTTATTAGGTCCCATAAAGAAAAAGGATATACACGGAAAGTTTATTAAATTATTTTAGTTTAGGAGTAAATAAAATGAAAATATTAGTTACTGGGTTTGATCCCTTCGGTGGTGAAAGTATCAACCCATCAATTGAAGCAGTAAAAAAATTACCTGATACAATTAGTGATTCAGAAATTATAAAATTAGAAATTCCAACAGTAAATCATAAATCCTTAAATAAAATTGAAGAGTGGATTGTAGAGCATAATCCCGATGTGATTTTATCCATTGGACAAGCAGGAGGTAGGGCTGACATCACTGTTGAGAGAATAGGAATAAATATTGATGATAATAGAATACCAGATAATGAAGGAAATCAACCTATCGATAAGCCAATTTTTGTGGACGGTGACTCTGCATATTTTGTAAATATACCAATTAAAAGCATGGTAGAAAATATACAAAAAAGGGGAATTCCAGCCTCAGTTTCTAACACAGCTGGGACATTCATATGTAACCATGTGACCTATGGCGTGAGATATCTTATAGAGAAAAATTACCCTGGGAAAAAATCAGGTTTTATCCACATACCATATCTCCCTGAGCAAGTAATAAATAAACCAGGTCAACCTTCCATGTCGCT
>CAYUJY010000077.1:0-3146 GCA_964445145.1 uncultured Peptoniphilaceae bacterium
GTTGCACCAATAGCACCAGCGCCAATAATCTTATTAATATTTTTTTCTTCATTTTATCACCACAATAATTTTATCATAATCCTGTTTGTTATTAAAGTATGCACAGTTTAAAGTTTTTGTGAAAAGGGAATAAGTTATTTATTAGACATTGAGTTTGAAAGGAGTGAAATATGAAAAATAAGATTATCGCTGGTGTGATTACGGTTTTAGTTCTCCTTAGTTTATTTTTAGGTTTTCAGCTTAAATACGCTAGACAAGAGCCACCGGTCATTACGGCAGAACTTTTAAACAATAGGTTAGAAAATATAGAAAATCTCGTTACAACCGAGTATTTTTATACAAATATGGGAAAATTCGAAAATCAAAACAATTTTTATGGATATATGGTTCCCTTTACTAAAAAACAATTTATTTTAAGTTATGAGGGAAAGATAACTGCAGGTATTAAGGGTGATGAACTGCTTTCAAGAGTGGATGAAAACAAGGTTACAATTACTATACCCAGCGCAGAGATAATGTCCCATGAAATTTTTTATGACACAATTACTGTATTCGATGAACAAAATACGTTATTTAATCCGATTAAGCTAGATGATTACAATGGTTTTTATGAAGACCAACGCCAAGTTATGGAGGATAAGGCCATATCCTCGGGCCTGTTAAAGAGGGCTGATGATAGATCCAAGGAAATCGTGGATGATTTAATCAGTTTTATCAAAGGTTTAAACCCTGAGGTTGAAATTGTTGTAAATTATAATGTAAAAAAATAATATTTAATTGTGGGTCAATTCGTAGGTTTCAAAACTGTGTTGAATTGAAATTTATGACCATCTTCACGACAACGGTGCGTCTATGAAGACCGCACCCTACAAAAATATAAAATCCGATAGCAAAAAACTATCGGATTATTTTTATCGCTTTATTTACGGTCTTTTGGTTCCACATTCTTGGCAGAATTTTCCACCTTCGTTTATTGTCTTACAGTTAGGGCATTCCCAGGTTTCGCTAACAGGTCTCTTCGTTCCACATTCTTGACAGAACTTTCCACCTTCATTTGCTGTTTTGCAATTAGGGCATTCCCATACATCGGCATTTGCTGCAGTTGCTTGCGGCGCTACTGGTGCCTGTGGCGTTTGTGGTGCCACTGCTCCGGACTGTCCTTGTCCTGGTTGACCCATTCTAAACAGGTCTGCTGCATTTACACCTCCGGCTTGTTGTGCCATTCCCATTCCGATAAATCCACCCAGTGCTCCACCTTCGTTTGCTGCTGCAGATCTCATCGCGTCTGCTTGTGCACCTGTGATGGTTGCTGCTGCCATTCCTGGGTCTCTCATTACTGCAGTTCTTTGAAGTTGCTTTATCAAATTTTCATCTTCAGGTGGTGCAGTTATGGAATTTATTCCAACGGAAATTATTTCTATTCCCCTAAGCTCTTTCCATTTCGGGCTTAGGATGTCATTCATTGCTTGGGATAATTCCATTGTGTGTCCAGGTAGGGCACTATATCTAATTCCCAGTGCAGATATTCTTGCAAATGCAGGTTGAAGTGCATTTAGAAACTCTGTTTTTAGCATTCCTTCAATTTCTTCTTTTCTGTAGTCATTGGCTACATTTCCACTCACATTGCTATAGAAAAGTATAGGGTCAGTGATTCTATAGGAATAGCTACCATTACATCTTACAGAGGTATCAATGTCTAAGCCGATATTCATATCCACAACTCTAAATGGCACCGGATTAGTGGTCCCAAATTTATTGTCTGTGATTTCCTTCGTGTTGAAGTAATAAACTCTTTGATCCTTTGCAGGTTCGCCGCCATATTGGAATCTTTCCCACATCTTGTCAAATGTTTGCTTTACGCCTTCGCCTAGTCCACCTTGGAAGATAGACGGTTCACTGGATGTATCGTAAATGTATTCTCCAGGCTCTGCTGAAATATCAACAATTCTACCTTGGTCTACGATTATCATACATTGTCCGTCAGCTACTACGATGCCGCTTCCATTGGTTATGATATTGTCGTGACCTTGATTTGAGCTTCTGCCTGATACTCTTTTTTTACCTTTTGTCATCAACACGTCATTAGGTAGAGCCTCACAATAAAAGTACTCTTTCCATTGGTCAGCTAAGGTTCCAGTTATAGCACCTAGTCCAGCTTTGATTAAACCCATAAAAATCGCTCCTTTCTATAGCTCTACTTTTAATTTTTTAGCTTTGAGCTATATTTCATATTTTAACTTATTCCAATTAATATACAATCCCCTTAATGGAGTAATGTATGAGGGATAATTACAATTGTCCTCTCTTTTTTATAATTACCCATTCAGTGAAAAAATCTTCAAGCAATATAATTTTAATAAAATTATTAATTAAAAAAAGGACCGATTTATTTATCGATCCTTCGTCTATTAATTCGTGTTAAATGTCTTGAAAACAACTTCTACTTCCCTAGTGTCTCCATCTCTGACATAGCTTATGGTTGCCGTATCTCCAATGGAGTATTTTGTTAGAGCTCTTCTAAGGCCTGCTATGGTATTTACTTCAACCCCGTCTACTTTGGTTATTATGTCGTTTGTTCTAAGGTCTGCAACTTTCGCAGCGGAATCTTCATAAATGTTAATTACGATAATTCCTTTGTCTATGCCCAGATCTACGCCCATTTTTGTTTCGTAGCTGTCGATATCTATGCCACTGACTCCTAGTGCCACCCTATCAAAATTGCCAGTTTCAATAATTTGTTCAATTACTGGTTTTGCGGTGTTTATGGGAATACTAAAGCCCATTCCCTCGCCTGCAGTAATTTTCATGGTGTTAATCCCTATAACTTCTCCCTTCGCATTTAGGAGTGGTCCACCGCTGTTTCCTTGGTTTATGGAAGCATCGGTTTGGATTAGGTTGTCCATTTCTGTACCTCCTCCAGCGCTTAGGTTTCGATTTAGTCCTGAAATGTAGCCAGCAGTCACCGTGCCGTGGAATTCTATGGCAAATGGATTTCCAATTGCTATGGCCATTTCTCCAATTCTCAATTTATCTGAATCTCCTAGTTTTGCAGCTGGTAGCGGTTGTTTTGGCTCTACCTTTAGCATTGCAAGGTCCATATTGTTATCTGCCCAAATCACTTGTGCCGGTAGTTGTGACCCATCGTT
>CAYUJY010000077.1:3156-8792 GCA_964445145.1 uncultured Peptoniphilaceae bacterium
GAAAGGCTACTTATTACGTGGTTGTTCGTTAGTATATAGCCACGTGAATCCACAATAACCCCACTGCCCGTTCCTTGAGATTGATATTGTCTGTTGAAAATGTCTCTCATCATGGAGGTGGTGGAAACTCCCACAACCTTATCCAAGGTAGCTTCTGCAACTGCTGCCACAGTATTTATATTGTCATTCGTATTTATGGTGTAGCTACTAGTTTGTCCAGTTACTTCTGATGTGACTTTGCCTTCATATTTTTCTCGCATTAATCTAGCGCTAAATGCACCGCCTATCAATGACCCAATTATTGAAAATATCAAAGCTAGGGAAACAATTCGCGCCATTCCCCCAGATTTAGGTTTTTCTTTATGCCCGTTTCCTCTATTGTAGTAGCCTTGGTCATAATTTGGTTGATGATAGGTTCTTTGTTCGTCATAATGACCTTGTGCATTGTCGTCTACATAGTAATCGTCGTTTAAATTATGGGTTTCGTCATAGGAATCATCTTCCCAATAATTATTTTCTGGTTCAACATTATAATTATATGAATTTTCTTCATGTAAATTATTTTTTACATATTCTCCATTTTCACTGGTGTGAATATCATTTTCTATTCCAGAAACTTCAGGATTGTCCTTTCTTTCATAATCGTCGTACATAATTATTATCTCCTTGTAAAATTAATTAATCTATTATTGCCTCTGTCAGAATTATACCCAGATTTAATGTCTTGTTAATGGTTTAAAGATGAAAATCTTATGGATTTTGTGTTATAATTCATAATGGAGGTATTATTAATGAAAACTACTGTAGAATATATCCATCATAGTGGATATGCCGTCGAAACCGAGAAGCATATGATAATTTTTGACTACTTCAAGGGTAATCTTCCAATATCAGATAAACCAACTTTAGTGATTGCAACCCATGGTCACGAGGATCATTTTAATAAGGAAATACTAAAGCTAGAGGGCAATGTAAAAATATTGCTTAGCTCAGATATAAAAGAGGATTACAAATTGGAACCTCAATCGAATATGTTTTTTATACAACCCAATCAAAAAAGATTTATTGGGGATTTTCAAGTGGAAACCTTCGGTTCTACGGACCGGGGGATAAGTGTTTTTGTGTCTGTGGATAACCTGGGGATATTTCATGCGGGTGACCTGAATCTCTGGATTTGGGAGGAAGATACGAAGGAAGAACGACTTCAAATGACCAAGGAATTTAAGGATGAAATTGCTAAGATAAGGCTGAAAAGCATTGATATTGCTATGTTCCCTGTGGACCCAAGACTAGGAAGCTATGCAGATAGCGGTGTTAGCTACTTTCTAGATGCCGTTCGTCCAGCTCACCTATTTCCAATGCACTTTTGGGGTGACTTATCCACAGCTAAGAAACTAAAAGATGAGTATAAGTCTGAAAAGACAACGGTTCACCTTGTGGAAAATGACAACCAAAAATTTGAATTTGACATATAACTAAAAAAAAATAATGTATTACTTTAATATTAATTAAAATTTTAGTATTGACAAAGTTAAATTAATTTATTAAGATATCATTTATATTCGCGTTGAAGAAAAGCATGGCCAAGTACTGACAAAGAGAATCAACAAATGGTGAGAGTTGAGGATGTCGCAAAGCTGTATCTCGTTTCGGAGCATATAATCGAATTTTTAAATTATACGTGGGCAAGCGTTAATTGTATCTAAGCGGCTCGTTTTATTGCGAGCAAATAGGGTGGTACCACGGATATTTCGTCTCTAACATAATGTTAGAGACTTTTTTGTGGGACTTCACAGTGAAACGAGTCCCGTTAGGGCGAAGTTGAACGGATGAGGACCATACGCAAAGAATTCCCAAGAATCGAGCTTGAAAAGCGAAGATGATTGGATGAATTCGACTGCGGTTGGACTTCTAACGTAGGGTGGATTCTCCGTAATCCACCGCAGCGCTGAAGGAGACTTAAACGAAGAAACAATGTTATTCACGAAAATAATCTTATGAAGAATAACACAAGAATTGGCAACGGACAAAAACGGAGTTTTGTCACTACGAAACTGTATACATCAAATGCAAGCAAGTTTATCGATTATCCAAATTATTAATAATTACAAAACTCGCTCGTAAGCACAAAGGGTGTCCAATAGGGCCACCCACTACACTGATTAATTAAAGGGGGAAATGACAATGATTAAATTTTTTGATACGACACTTAGAGATGGTGAACAGTCACCAGGATGTAGCATGAACATCAATGAAAAGAAAAGACTGGCTAGACAACTGGAAAACCTCGGAGTAGATGTAATCGAAGCAGGATTTGCCGCTTCCAGCCCTGGGGATTTTGAAGCTGTTAAAGAAATCAGTGAAATGATTACAAAATCTACGGTTTTAAGTCTAGCACGTTGTAAGAAAGAAGATATAGACGCTGCCCTAAAAGCTGTGGAAAATGCTGCGAAACCAGGCATTCACGTATTTATTGCAACCTCGCCTATCCATATGAAATATAAATTGAGAATGACAGAGGAACAAGTTTTTGAAAAGGCTGTGGAATGTGTAAAATATGCAAAGCAGTTTGTTGAACACGTGGAATTTTCCTGTGAAGATTACTCAAGGTCTGAACCACATTTCGTATATAGAATTCTAGAAGCAGTAATAGAGGCTGGTGCTACTGTAGTTAACCTACCGGACACAGTTGGCTATATGATGCCTGAGGAATACTATGAACTGATTAAAGGCGTAAAGGAAAATGTAGCAGGTATCGACGATGTGGATATTTCCACACATTGCCATAACGACCTTGGACTAGCTGTTGCAAACTCCTTGGCAGCGATTAGAGCTGGCGCTACACAGGTGGAATGTTCCATAAATGGAATCGGTGAAAGGGCTGGTAATGCTTCCTTGGAAGAAATCGTAATGGCGCTTAATACAAGAAAAGACCTCTACGGACTTAATTCAAATATTGTAACGACTGAAATTAAGAGGACATCAGATTTACTTAGCTCCATAATAGGACAAACCGTATCTCCAAATAAACCAATCGTGGGAGCCAACGTATTTGCCCACGAATCTGGAATTCACCAACATGGTGTCTTAATGGAGAAGTCTACCTACGAAATTATGACACCTGAATCTGTGGGGGTTAAACAAACTACGAATTTAGTCCTAGGAAAGCATTCAGGTAAGCATGCTTTTAAGGATAAATTGACCGAATTGGGCTTTGAGTTTTCAGAAGGGAAGGTGGAAGAACTCTTCAAAAAATTCAAGGAGCTAGCCGACAAAAAGAAAAATATCTACGAAAATGATATTGTTGCTCTGGCTACGGAGGATATGTCAAGGCTCATAGAGTACTACAAGCTGGTGGATTACAGCTCCCACTCCTTCAACAATGACAAATCAACAACCAACATCGCCATAGAGTACAAGGGCGAGAGAATCGAGTGTACTGCCACTGAGGAGGGACCAATATCCGCAGCCTTTAAGGCTCTTTCCGATGCCTTCGGTGAGGATATTGTCCTAGAGGACTTCAAGATACAATCAGTTACCAAGGGTCGAGATGCCCTTGGGGAAGCTATGCTCAAGTTAAAATATAAGGACAAGCTATTCTTCGGAAAGGGCTTAAGCACAGACATTATAAAATCAAGTATTTTAGCATATATAAACGGTTTGAACAACATTGGATATTATAAAGAAAAGGGGTATGACGCATAATGGGAATGACAATGACACAAAAAATCCTAGCAGCCCACGCAGGTGTGGAAAAAGTGAAGCCAGGGGATTTTATAGAAGTAGACTTGGATTTAGTTTTGGGGAATGATATCACCACGCCGATGGCAATCGCTGAGTTAAATAAAATGAATGGTGGCAAAATTTTTAGTAAAGATAAAATTGTAATAGTTCACGACCATTTTGTACCTGCAAAAGACATCCAAAGTGCCAATCAAAACAAAATATCCAAAGGTTTTTGTATCGAAAATGACATTAAATATTTCTTCGATGCAGGACGAGGTGGAGTTGAGCATGCCCTACTACCAGAAAAGGGATTGGTAGTAGCTGGTGATGTTGTTATTGGAGCTGACTCCCACACATGCACCTACGGAGCTCTAGGAGCCTTTTCTACAGGCGTAGGCTCTACGGACATGGCAGCGGGTATGGCGAGGGGTAAAGCTTGGTTTAGAGTTCCTAGCGCTATAAAATTTGTACTCCATGGGAAATTTAAACCATATGTGACAGGCAAGGACTTAATCCTTCATATAATCGGTATGATAGGCGTAGATGGCGCTAGATACAAATCCATGGAATTCCAAGGCGATGGGGTAAAAAATCTTACAATCTACGATAGGTTGACGGTTGCAAATATGGCTATTGAAGCTGGCGCAAAAAATGGAATATTCCCAGTTGACGATGTTACTAGGGATTTTATGAGAGAACGCGCTACGAGAGAGTGGAAGGAGTTCACCGCAGACGAAGATGCTGTGTATGATGAGGTTTATGAAATCAATCTTGAGGATATAGACATTACTGTATCATTCCCTCACCTACCATCAAATGCAAGAACCTTCGACAGAATTAGTGGCATAAAAATTGACCAATCAGTAATCGGCTCTTGTACCAACGGTAATATAAAAGACATGAGAGAAGCTGCTGAAATACTAAGGGGTCGAAAAATAGCATCATGGGTACGTTGCATTGTAATTCCTGCGACTCAAAAAATTTACAAACAATGTATAGCAGAGGGACTAGCGGACATATTTATTGATGCAGGCGCTGTTTTATCAACACCTACATGCGGACCTTGTCTAGGTGGATACATGGGAATTTTGGCTAAGGGTGAACGCGCTGTTGCTACTACTAATAGAAACTTTATAGGGCGTATGGGCGATGTAGATTCAGAAATTTATCTATCCAACCCAGCAGTGGCAGCTGCATCTGCAGTTATAGGATACTTGACTGATCCATCAACTTTGGAGGAGATATAAATGGGAAAAGTATATAAATATGGAGACAATATTGATACGGATGTAATAATCCCTGCTAGATACTTAAACGTATTTGATGCGGATAAACTAGCAGAACACTGTATGTTTGATATAGACGAAAGATTCAACGAAGTGGTGAAACCTGGAGATTTCATAGTCGGAGGAGAGAATTTCGGCTGTGGATCATCCCGTGAACACGCTCCACTGGCTATTAAAGCATCAGGCGTAAAAGCAGTCATTGCAAAATCCTTCGCTAGAATTTTCTATAGAAATAGCTTCAATATAGGAATGCCAATTCTAGAAAGTGCTGAAGCTGTGGATAATATCGATAATGGCGATGAAATTGATGTAAACTTCTCAACTGGAGAAATCAAAAATATCACCAAAGGTGAAACCTATAAAGCGAATCCAATCCCTGAGTTTATGCAAAATTTAATAGACGATGGTGGTTTAGTAGAGTATGTAAAAAATAAATAGTTCAGTTTTGGGGAGAAAACTGATTGTGGGGGCTGTGCGTATGCCCCCACTTTTTATGACAACGATTGACATTTTTCATTTATTGATATAAAATTAAATTTCGATGTATGTTTGCGTAGCTCAGACGGATAGAGCGTTCGCCTCCTAAGCGAAAGGCCGTGGGTTCGACTCCCGCCGCGAACACCA
>CAYUJY010000078.1:0-8693 GCA_964445145.1 uncultured Peptoniphilaceae bacterium
ATTAAAAGGTGGGGTTTAACAATGGCAAAATCTATACTGAGAAATGAAATGTTAGAAAAAATTAACTCATTAGAACCAGAATATCGTAAAAGTGCTTCAAAACAAGCAATTGCAAAACTTACAGAGCTTTCCGATTACAAGGATACAGATGTTATTTTCACGTTTGTTAGCTTTAATAACGAAATTGATACACATAATTTCATTAAAAATTCATTAATTGAAGGAAAAAAAATACTTATTCCATATGTAAATTCTAAAGAAAGAAAAATGTACCCTATAATATTAAAGGATTTTGATGAACTTGAAGTTGGACATTATGGCATTTTATGTTTACCTAAGGAAAAGTTAGAGTTTTACGAAGGTAAAATAGACCTCGTGGTTACACCGGGGGTTATCTTTGACAAGCGATTCTACAGAATCGGTTACGGCGCTGGTTACTATGATAAATTTTTCGCCGATAATTTATATACAAATAAGATTGGTTTGTGTTATGATTTTCAATTGAGGGACGAAATTATTAACGAGGCACACGATATCCCTTTAGACAAAATCGTAACTGATAAACAAATAATAGAAAGGAAGTAACTATGAGTAGAACATTGGGTACAGTAGTAAGAGGTATTAGAACACCAATAGTAAAAGAAGGAGACAACTTAGTAGATATTGTATTTCATTCAGTGGCATTAGCATTGGAATCGGAACATATTGAACTTAGAGATAGGGATGTTATTGGCATCACTGAATCATTGGTTGCAAGGGCTCAAGGAAATTACGTGACCACCGAAGACATATCTACTGACATAAAATCAAAGTTTAAAGAGCATATTGGTGTGGTATTCCCTATTTTAAGTAGAAACAGATTTTCTATAATTTTAAAAGGAATTGTTGAAAGCGGCCTTAAAGTTACACTTTTACTAAGCTATCCATCAGATGAAGTTGGAAATCATTTAATGAACCTAGATAAATTGGACGAACTAAAAATTAATCCTTACGATAGAGTGTTAACCGAGAAAGAATATAGAGAACTGTTCGGTGAGCGGGTTTACCATGAGTTCACAGGCATAGATTATATAAAGCTTTACAAGGATATTGGCGGAGAAAATCTTGAAATAATATTTGCAAATGATCCGAGGGTAATTTTGAATTACACAAATGAAGTTCTCGTTTCAGACATCCACTCCCGTTTTAGAACAAAGCGTTTATTGGAAGAAGCAGGAGCACAAACCATTTATTCCCTTGATGACATAATGAATAATTCCATCAACGGAAGTGGTTACAATCCAGAATTTGGTGTACTAGGCTCAAATCTTGCATCAGAAAATGAATTAAAACTATTTCCAAGGGATGGGAAGCGATATGTAGAAGAACTTCAAAAGAAATTTTATAACTTCTATGGAAAGAAAGTTGAAGTTTTGATATATGGTGACGGTGCATTTAAGGATCCAGTGGGTAAAATTTGGGAATTGGCGGACCCATGCGTTTCACCAGCTTTCTCTGATGGATTAAAAGGGATTCCAAATGAAATAAAAATAAAGTATATAGCTGATACTGAATTAGAAAATGTTTATGGCGAGGAAGCTGTAAATGTTATCAAACAAAAAATCTATGCAAAGGAACAAGATTTACTCGGAAGAGCAGAGTCTTTGGGAACTACCCCCAGACAGATTACCGACCTTATAGGTAGCTTGTGTGATTTAACATCTGGAAGTGGTGATAAGGGCACTCCTGTAATATTAATACAAGGATATTTTGATAACTTTGCTTCAGAATAACATATAATAAAAGACTCCGATTGGAGTCTTTTAAAAATCTGTCTTTCTAGTCGTTCCTTTATAGCCAAATTGCCATAAACCTATTCCCTCATCCCTAGCTATCGTTGCTAGATCGATAATATAGCTTTCATATTTTCTATCAGGTTCAAAAATATATGGAACTGAATACCCTTCACTAATAGACATTATTGAAAAATTGTATTTTTTTAAAGATTCTTCATTAATTTCATCTGGTAAATTTATCCAAACATACCGAAGTTCTCGTCCATATTGATCCAAATTGGATACATCCTGTTCCAAATATACTTCTTTATTCTTTAATGTGTCGATTGCAAAACGTGTGGATTCTTTTCCATACTTTTCTTTATATTTCCCATTTTCTGGAGAGTTTATGCCTATTATTCTAATGGTTCTTCCATCAACAGTTTGTATGGTGTCTCCATCAACAACCCAACTTACTTCAACTTTTTCAAAGTTTTCATATTGTGACTCTATGGATGGCTTATCTATTGAAATTTCTTTTGAAATATCACATGCCGTTAATAAACTAATTACAAGTAATAGAGCTATGAAAATATATAACTTGTAATTTTTATATTGTTTGACGTTCATTTGATCTCCTGATATTTCTTATTTTTATTCTTCGTCTTCTAATGGATATACCAATAATTAATGAAGTTATAATTAGGCATGAAATAATGAAAATAATATTTATGTCTAAATTAAAAGCTATACCTAGCATTATATAAGGGCTTAAAAATATGCTTGCAGGTAAACTAGCAGCCGTTAACTTGATATTGGGACCTATTCCATCACTAAAGGTAGATAGAGCAAATAAGAATAAGCTTACAACCGCAACTAAATTTATAGAAAAGAAATCAAATCTAGCTTTTGATTTAGTCCCCATTATCTTTCCAATGAAATAAAAATAAACTGTAAAAATTAAAAGCAAAAATACTTTTACAAAAATATTATTTAAAGTTAAACCTGTACTTATATAATATTTCTGTAAAAAAGTTAAAATGACATATGAAATCCCCACCAATGGGATATATAGTATCAGGACCTTTAATCCGTTTTTTATCATTATTTTGCTCCTGTAGCACCTTTTGATTTCAACATTTTTTCTAGACCAGGTGTTTGAATTATCTGACCATCATGTAACATCCAAAGGGCTTCTGCACCTTCTATGCTTTCAATTAGCTCCCTACCCTCTTCCAGTGGCATTAAAAAAATTGCTGTGGAAAGAAAGTCTGCTATTCCTGAATCTTCATATATTACATGCACTGCTCTAAAATAGTCTCCTGGAAACAACGTTTTTTTATCTATAAGATGATGGTAGACCTTGCCATCTACTACGAAAAATCGTTGGTAGTCACCACTTGCAACGACAGTCAAATCATGGACAAAAACAGTGTCTAAAATATTCGACTGGTTTTCTGATGGATATAATATATCAGGGTTTTGCAATCCAATTCCCCAATTAGCCCTTATGCCATCGTGGGGTTTTCCAATTGCCTTCACGTTACCACCAGCGCTAATTAGAGCTGAATCACAGCCCATAGACTCCAGTTCATCTGATACCAACTCAACTGCATATCCCTTCGCAACTGCTCCTACGTCTATTTGTGTATTTGGATTGTCAATGAATACAGTTTTATTTTCCTTATCCAATACAATATGTTCTATTCCAGTATATTGATTTGCAACTTCAAGCTCTTCTATTGTCGGAAGCAACTTATCCGTATCCGTATTGACGGATGCAATAATTTCGCCACCCAGTACGTGTGTATCACTCAAATCTCTGTATTCACTCCAAATATTTAAAACTTTACCAAAGCTTATATCTGTATTGTCGCTATACTCATAATACCACTCTATCGATTTTTCAATTAATCCATAAAGGTCATCGGAAACTTTAATTGGTTTTAACCCAGCATTATCATTTATAGTTTTAACATTGTTTACGCCATCGTAGTTTTTATACTTGTCAAATTCTTTATGGAGAACAATAAATCTCTCTTCAATATATTTATTATACTTATCGGCTTCCTCTTGATCCTTAGCATAAACAATCGTTGTAACAACCGTATCGAAGGTATCAAAGAAAGTATGTCTATACCTTTCTTCAATAACTTCTTTTTCTTTGCATCCTACTAAAAGCACTAGTCCAAGTAATAGGATTATTAATTTTTTCTTCATTTTACTCCTTAAAATAACATTTCATAAAAAACTTTCATAGCAGCACCTAGTGCCATAATTATGAAAATTGGCTTTACAAAAGTAGAGCCCTTCTTTACAGCTGTGTTCGAGCCGAAATATCCACCTAGCATCATTGATATAGCAACAGGTATTCCTATACTGTAATCAATTTTTCCACTTAATGCAAATAAAACTAAGCTCATAAAGTTGCTAGCCAAGTTTAATACCTTAGAATTACCACTTGCAGACACAAAATTAAACCCAAAAATTTTAATAAGTCCAAATATTATAAATGATCCTGTGCCTGGTCCAAAGAATCCATCGTAAAAACCTAAAAGAAGTGCGAAGAGCACTCCCTTAGTGAGCTTTGACTTATCATAACCGATATAATTATCTTCTAAGCCAATATCCTTTTTGACTATTGTGTAAATTCCGACTGATATTAATATTACCAAAATGGCTGGTTGAAGTATAGTAGAATCTACAAAAAGTACTGTTCTAACTCCTATTGCAGCCCCTAACAATGAAAATGGAACCAATTTTTTCATTAAGTCCCAATTTACCATGCCTGATTTTGCAAATGTTGCAGTGCTTATGCCTGTTCCTGAAAAGGCAGCAAATTTATTTGTTCCAAGCATTATGTGTGGCTCTAGTCCTGCTATCATATATGCTGGAATTGTAATTAATCCACTACCTCCAGCAATAGCATCAATAAAAGCTGCTATAAATCCCATTACACATAAAAATACAATCATCATGGATGATTTACCTCCTCTTCCTTATCTTCTATAACATATTCTAAGATGTCCCCTGGCTGACAATCCAAAGCTTCACATATGGCGTCTAATGTAGAGAATCTTATAGCTTTTGCTTTGTTATTCTTTAGTATAGAAATATTTGCCAATGTAATACCTACTTTTTCAGAAAGCTCAGTTACCGTCATTTTCCTTTTTGCTAGCATAATGTCTAAATTAATGATTATCATATTTACACCTCATATAGTCAAATCATTGTCTATTTTAAGCACAGTAGCCTTCTTAACTAGGATATGCAATATTTGCGAAAATATCCCAATTATAAAAGACGCTAAAATGACCAAAGACAAAATTATAGCTAACAATGGTGTGAAAAAATCATTGTTTAAAAATAGGACTACAATTACTGTATATAAAATCGAAATAAAGAAACTAGCAATGGATATTATGTTTAAGGCCTTAAGCGGCTTTATCGTAAATATATCATTTTTCAGTATATATAAGCAAATTCTAAACGTTTCAAATAAGACCACAAAAAAAGGTATAGCGCTTATTATGACAATAATGGCTACAGGCTTTGCTAAATATGCAATTTCTGTAAAAGTTGATACTGAAAAATCAACTAATTGTGGGAGTATCACTATGGCCGCAAACAACATAAGTGCTGAAACCATAGCAATAACTACCATAAAAACTTTTATTTTTTTTTGTTCTGACATAATCCTTCTCTTAAAAAATCATTAGGAATATAACTCCCAATACACCAAATATACCAACTATTAATGCACTAATGAAGTTAAGCTCGATATTCAATCCTATTCCTGAACCTAGCACATTAATTACAAATATGATAATGCCTCCAACTAATGCATTCATCAATAATTTTATCAAAACCCCTGAAGAGAACTTCAATAGTTTTGCAACTAACATTAATATGACAACACCAATTACAAATGATAATAAAATTTCCATATTCCATCCCCCTTTAAAATATTAATACCTAAATTTTAATTTGACAAACATGAATATTTATATCTATTAATGGTAATATATAATTATACCATATTCAAACAATAGGAGGTAGTTATGAAAAACGTAGTTTTATTTATGAGCAATAAATGCCCTGAATGTCCGCCAGTTATTGAAAAACTCGATGAGATGGGAATAGAATACAGAAAAGTAGATATTTCTAATTCCATGAGTGAACTAAGAGAGTTTTTAAAATATAGAGACAGCAAAGATTTCTTTGTACCAGTAAAAGATGCTGGAATGGCAGGAGTTCCAACGATAATGGTAAATGAAGAGGATTTTTACAATCCAACTTCATTAGAAGATTTTTCAATATTTAAGTAAGGACACAAAAAAACAGCCAATGGCTGTTTTTTTCGATTCTTATTTGTTAAGCCAAGATTCGTCATCGGGGGTGTCTCGCCATTGAAGCAATCTCGACTCATCCTCAGGCTTTATATCCCCTCTTTCAACTGCTACCTTTAACAAATCCTCATAATTTGAAAGTGCAAAATACTTTGTATTGGCATTTTCAAAATTTACTTTCGATTTTTCCATATTGTAAGTGAAAATAGCTATAACTCCCAATACATCAAAGTCAGCTTCTCTAAGTGTATTTACTACTTCAATGGAAGATTTGCCTGTTGAAATTAAATCTTCAACTACTACACATTTTGCTCCCTTAAATATCATACCTTCGATTTGGTTAGTTTTGCCGTGGTCTTTGGCTTTTCCTCTAACAAATCCCGATGGCAAATCTAAGTTCCAAGCCATTATCGAAGCATGGGGTATCCCTGCAGTAGCTGTTCCCATCAAATACTCTACATCAGGAAACTTTTCCATTAAAAGGTCCTGTAATTTTAGAATAATATCTTTTCTAACATCTGGAAATGATTGAATTAATCTATTATCGCAATATATTGGAGATTTTATTCCAGATGCCCAAATATACGGCTCGTCTACGGATAGTGTAACAGCTTTTATGTCTAATAGATGTTGTGGAATTTGTTTCATTGTCCTAAAAACTCCTTTTTAATATTAAAATACGCCTCTACTGGATCTTCGCTTTGTGTTATTGGTCGCCCTACGACGATATAGTCCGATCCTAATTCTCTTGCTGGTGTTACAACTCTCTTTTGGTCATCACCCTTATTTGATGCAGGTCTAATTCCTGGAGTTACAGTTACAATTTTGTCTCCAAATCTTTCCCTTAGCATAGGAACTTCCAACGCTGAGCAAACTACTCCTTTAAGACCTGAATTTAAGCCCAATTCTGCATATTTTAGAACTGCTTCGTTTAGGTCATACTTTTCATCAATTAATATTTCTTTATGCATAATTTCGTCATCAGTGGAGGTTAGCATGGTTATTCCAATTAACATTACATCGTCATCAGATTCATCAATTGCCAATCTTGCAGCTTTCATCATTTCGCTTCCACCTGAAATATGTAAATCAATTATATCGATACCTAAATTTAGCACGCTTCTAGTTGCGCTATAAACTGTATTTGGTATATCATGCAATTTCAAATCAAGAAAAACTTTGTGACCCATTTTTTTTATTTCTCTAATTATTTCCGGTCCTTCTGAATAGTACAATTCATGACCTATTTTTACAAACAACTCATTTTCAAACTTCTTCAAAAAGTCTAGGGTTTCCTCTTGATTTTTAAAATCCAATGCTACTATTACATCATTTAACATTTTGGCCTCCTTGAATATTATCTATAGCATTATACATAATATTTAAACTTACTTCAACAAAAAAGAATAGGCAAAATTATACCTATTCTATCGTTCGATGCCTTCCCTCGCTTCTACACCTACATTATAATAATGTTTTATTTCCTTCATTTCTGTGACTAAGTCGGAAATTTCAATTAATTTTTCGTCTGCATATCTCCCAGTCATCACCACTTCGATATTTTCATTTCTCATTTTTAATACAAAGCGATGGTGACTTCGTCTAGTACGACCATATCGTATTCACCACTGGTCAAGACTTCCTTTATTTTATCAAGGCCGCATTTAGCAAGGTCTACATCTTCATCAGTAGGCGCTTTCTCTATAAAGCAGTCTTGACCATATTGTTCAATCGTAATATTGGGTAGAAATTGAGAAATTTTAACTTCGCTATACTCCATACCCTTAACAAATTGACCAATATAAACATTAAAGCCTGCACAAGCAGCTCTAACAGACAAACCTATGGCGGCTGTCGTCTTACCCTTGCCATTTCCAGTATATAGGTGTATATAACCCTTAGATTGTTTCTGTATCGATTTCTGTGTCGATGTCGTTGTTTGTATTTGCATTTAATATCTCCATAAATTCTTCGCCCGTTATTGTTTCTTTCTGTAATAGATATCTAGAAATCTCATGTAATTTATCCATGTTTGCTTTTAAAATCTCTATTGCTTTTTCATGGGCCTTTTCAATTATAGCTTTTACTTCTTGATCTATGATAGTTGCAGTGTCTTGTGATGCTGAAAGTGACGAATCACCACCTAAATATGGATTTACAACACTTTCAACCGCTACCATACCAATTTTGTCATTCATTCCATATCGAGTAATCATTGACCTAGCAATTTTTGTTGCATTTTCTATATCATTTGAAGCACCACTGGTCCTTGTGTTAAAAACCAATTCTTCTGCACTTCTACCACCCGTAAAAGTAACAATTTTATTGAATGCATCCTCATAGCTGTACAGGTACTTTTCTTCCTCGTCAACTTGCATCGTATATCCTAGTGCACCAGAAGTTCTAGGCACGATAGTTATTTTGGTTACTGGTGCGGAATTTGTTTGTAATGCTGCCACTAACGCATGTCCAACTTCATGATATGCAATAATTTCTTTTTCCTTAGTGCTAATCACTGCGTTTTTCTTTTGATAACCAGCCAAAACTACTTCAACACTCTCTTCTAAATCTTCATTTTCTACTCTATTTT
>CAYUJY010000079.1:0-2553 GCA_964445145.1 uncultured Peptoniphilaceae bacterium
GTTTCTGCAAGATGCTTAAATATTTTCTTGCCATATCCTCTGCCCCGCTTGTCCTCGTCTATATACACATCTTCTAGATATATTCCAGCCCTTCCCTCGAAGGTTGAAAAGTTATAAAAGTATAGTACGAATCCTACAGTTTCACCGTCATCCTCTGGAAATAATACTCTACCTATTCCCCTATCAAACAGCCAATGCTCTAGGGACTCCTCTGTTGCAAATACCCTATCCAAAAGTTTTTCATAATCTGCCAGTCTTTTGATATATTTCAAAATCGTAGGTACATCTTCCCTCGTTGCTTCCCTTAATCTAAACTCCATATTTAATTCTCTCCCTTATTATATTAAGTGATATTTTACCAAAGGACTATTATTTTTTCAATTGATTTGATACGATGTAACTGGGTAAATTCAATAAAGAGGTGGTCCTATGAAACATGAACTTATAAATCGATATATTTACAACGTGACGAAGTCTCTACCATGGAGAGAAAAAAAAGACATAGCAAAAAGACTTGAAACTGAAATCGAACAAAAACTAACTACAAAAAATTTTGGAGATAATCCTACGGACGAACAAATTACTTCTGTCTTAGTAGAATTTGGGGATGCTACTGACGTGGCGCAGCACTATTCTAAAATTGGGAATAGAGCTCTTATTCCACAACCTTTTTATGGTTATTATAACGTTGATTTGAAGCTTTCATTAATTATTGCATTCACTTCCATAATTATAATAAATGGACTATTTAATTTGTACGTTTACACTCCAGACAATTTTGTTAACCCAATATTGGATACTCTAACAGACTTGCTTCTGGCGGGATTTTCAATATTTTCATTATACACCCTATCCTTTTCTTTAATTACAAATAGGAGAACAGGGAAAAAATTAAATACCTATATTGATGCTTTAAAACCTGAACCTAAGAAGAGTAATATTATCTCCCGTGCAGAAATTTATACACAGGTTGTAGTATCCTCCATATTCTTTGCGCTATTTGCATTTTCAACGGATTTGTTGGAGTTAAACTTTGCAGGAATGTTATTTAAGGCTGGTTATATCGTAGACAAATTGATTCCCATAATATTAGTTTATTTCTTGACGGTATTAAATATTGCCACAAAGGAAGTAGATAGGCGATATACAAAGGGAGTTTTGGCTACGACAATTTTGAACAATATCGCTTTAATTGGGTTGGCATATGTAATTTTAATTAATGATAATGCAATTTCTATGAATTTTAAAAACACACTTAAAAGATTTATCCCTATGAATGATATGTCACTGTTTGTTGTAGATAATATCGAAATCGTTATCTTTTTAGTCATAGTGTTGATAGCGGCAGTAGATTTAATTTTTTCAGCATTTAAACACCACAACGACAGTGTTAATATACAAGAATTAATGGTGCCTAAGCCTGTCCTTCCAACGAGTCCTGAAGTTGTAACAGTACCAGTGGAAACGCCAGTGATAGTGGAGGAGCCTAACTTTGAAACAAAGGTTTTAGACAAGGATGAACTATCTAAGCAGTTAAACCCTGAAGATCTATTCGTTTCCGAGGAACCCGTAGAAACTGCGAGCTCTGAGACAATTATTATCCCAAAGGCAGAGATTGACGAAAAGCTCCATGCAGTAAATATGCCAAACATAGATGATTATTTAGAAATAAATAAAAATATAAACAATAATATAGATAAAGAAATTTAAAAAGAGGAAGATTATTGATGAATGAAGTAAAAAATTTTAAAAATTACAAGATTATTGAAATTGCAGAGATTGAAGAATTAAACTCAGTTGCATATCACCTTGTACACGAAAAAACTAATGCAGAAATATTGTATCTCAAAAATGACGATGAGATAAAAGCCTTTGGGGTTGGCTTTAAAACTCCACCTGAAGACTCCACAGGTGTTGCACACATTGTGGAGCACTGTGTTTTATCGGGCTCTAGAAAATATCGCACTAAGGAACCTTTTATGGACTTGGTAAACTCCTCGATGCAGACTTTTATAAACGCTATGACTTTTCCTGACAAGACGATTTACCCCGTAGCTAGTAGAAATCTCAAGGATTTTTATAATCTTATGGACGTTTATTTGGATGCAGTTTTTTATCCTAGAATTTATGAAGTAAAGGAAATTTTTGAACAAGAGGGATGGCACATGGAGCTGGAAAATCCCGACGGTGAAATAAAATACAATGGCGTTGTATATAACGAGATGCGAGGCGCATACTCCGACCCAGAGGGGCAAGCACAGGAGTATTTGGCAGCTACACTCCACCCCAACTCCACTTACGGCCATGATTCAGGCGGTAATCCATACGAGATAATAAACTTGACTTATGAAAACTTTTTAGATTTCCATAGATCCTACTATCATCCTTCTAATAGCTACATTTATTTTTATGGCGATTTAGATATCGATGAAGCACTAGATTATTTAGATAAGGATTATCTTTCAAACTTTGAATACGAAGAGCCGAAGTCTAAAATTGTTATGAACGAGCCTATAGTAGAACCTGAAACTGTAGTTAAGGAATATTCCATAG
>CAYUJY010000079.1:2563-7356 GCA_964445145.1 uncultured Peptoniphilaceae bacterium
GAAGATGAAGAGACGAACAACAGGGCTTACCTTTCCTACGGAGTGTCCATGGGTGAGAGTAAATCCACTTTAGATAATTTTATGCAAACATTACTTGCTGATGTAGTTCTAAACTCAGACTCCTCAATCCTCATGGATAAGTTATTGGAATCTGGAATTGCAGAGGACTACTACGCTACAGGCTCTTCAGGAATTGCACAGGATTTATTTATCGTTGCTAAAAATGCAAACGAAAATGATTTGGATAAATTTACTGAAATCATAGAGTCTGAACTAAAAAAAGCAATTGAAGAAGGAATAGACAAGGATACTATTTCAGCAACCCTTACAAAAATTGAATTCGGATTAAAGGAACTGGGAATTCACAGAGGTGTAAGATTGTATATAATGGCCATTAGCGGTTGGTTATATGGAGCGTCCCCAATAGAATCTTTGAAATATTTAAGCTCGATTGAATACGTTAAAGAAAATCTAAACACCGACTTTGTGGAAAAGTATATAGAAGAAAAAATACTAAATAACCCATATAAAGTAAAACTATTGGTTAAGCCGGTTAAGGGACTTTTCAAGAAAAACGACGAAGAGTTAAATTCAAACTTGGAAGCCTTAAAGAAAACAATGTCCCAAGATGAGATAGAAAGACTAATTGGAGAGACAGCAAATCTATTTAATTATCAGCTTTCAGAAGATTCTAAAGAAGATAAAGCAACAATCCCCAAACTTTCCGTTTTAGACATTAGTCCAGGTGTTAGGGAACTTAAAATAAATAACGAAGAAATAGATGATATTACATTTATCCATGTGGACGAGTTTACCGATGGAATTTCTTATGTAGAGCTTGCATTTGAGTTAAATACACTAACGGAAGAAGAGTTGCCATATGGTGGACTGGTGCTAGATTTATTAACATCCTTGGACACCGATAATTACAATTACAAAAATTTGAACAATCAAATTTATATAAATTCAGGTGGCATCAATATAACAAGTAGCACTCCAGAAAATTTTATAACTGGGGAATATACACCGCTTACTTCCGTGGGAACGAAAGCACTTCCTGAAAATTTGGAAAAAGCACTAAGTCTAGTTGAAGAAGTAGTTTTAAGAACTAAATTTGATGACGTAAAAAGAATAAAGGACATGCTGACCATGGAAAAATCATCCATCGAAGGTGATATGGAATCTGGAGGTCACCAACTTGTAATAACTGAGATTCAATCCATGCTTAAGGAATCCTCCAATGTACGAAATATTATCGATGGAAGAAAATATTTCTTGTTCTTAAAGGGCATTTTAAATAATTTTGACGAAAATTCCGAGAAAATTATTGCTAAATTGAGTGATGTCTATGTAAAACTGTTCAATACGGCATTGACCGTTAGTGTAGCTGGAGAAAAGGATTGGTATGAAGATGTAAAGGCTTGGGCACTGAATCTGAAAAATAATTTGTATCCTAAGGCTAATAATTTATCAATTTCAAAATACACTGGCCATTCCCTAGCGTTGCAAAATTCATCAAACGTAGTGTACGTGGGTACTGGCTTCACCTATAAAAATTTAGGATACGAGTATTCGGGACGAATGAGTATTCTCTCCCAACTCCTAAGTGGTGATTACTTGCATACAAATATCCGCGCGAAGGGCGGGGCTTATGGTTCGGGTATTGTTATTAACAACTCTGGAATTGTAGCGACCTACAGCTACCGAGACCCTAATTTAGACAATACAATGCGAGTTTATAGGGAGATACCAGAATTTATTGAAGGCTTGAATATGAAAGACGAGGATTTGTTGAGCTACAAGATAGCGACAATGAACCAATTTGACCCTCCGCTAATCCCTACTCAATACGCACCAATTGCCATGATGAGGCATTTCACAAAGATAAAAAATTCTGATATTGTGAAAATGAAGGAAGAGGCATTGGAAACGACGGTGAATGACTTAAAAGACATGATACCAATGTTTAAAGAAGGTCAAAAAAATCAAGTCGCTGTAGTATTTGGGTCATCAGATATAATAAATCGTTCTGAAACTAAATATGAAGAAACTATTATTGTAAATAAATAAACTATGCCCCGCAATTTGCGGGGCATTAATTTTGATTTTCTTTGATTTTTTCTATTAGCTTATTTACCAGGTCCACTCTATTGAAAGGCGTAATTATATAGTAACCATCTATATAATCTTTAATTTTCGTCGAGAAATCATATGCGATTTCTACAGCTAATTTATTTGCCGTATCCTTATCTACACCTTCATATCTATCTATCACTGCTTTTTCAACGTTAATTCCAGATATTTCCGAGTCCATAAACACTGCATTTTTGTGGCTAACCACAGGCATGATTCCACCCATAATATAAGCGCTAAGCTCTTCCCTAGCTCTTTTTATATTTTCAACCGCCACATGGGATATAACTGGTTGCGTATAAAATACATTGACTCCGTTTTCTTCCTTTTGCTTTGCTTTACGAAGTTCAGCGTCAAAATTCGTTGCGTTTACATTTAGAGCACCGCCAATATTTATTGGATTTGAAAACACACTTTCATTCATTTCTCTAATAAAGTTTGCAAGCTTTACGGAATTGAATTGAAAAACGCTTTTTACTTCGTCTCTTTCTGCAGTTGGAATTGGGTCGCCAGTAATTAATATTGTATTTAGAATATTTTCGATATTTAATCCTAATAGCAGCGCCTTCGTAGCATTAATATTTCTGTCCCTACAGGTCATGTGGACTATGGGGTCAATTCCCACTTCATTTTTCAATTTATATGCCGTGAGGCTGGCATCCACACGAGCCCTGGCTACTGGACAGTCCGCTATGGTAATAGCATCCGCTCCTGCCTTATCTAATAGTTTTGCATTTTCTATATATTTTGCCATATTTAGGTCTTGAGGTGGGTCGTATTCCACAGCTATGGGTCTTTTCCCATTTTCTAATTTATTCCTAAACAAATTTTCCGTATGGGGCATTTCCAACCGGTGGGTTTTTGTATGAGCTTTTGTTGTCCTCTTGTAAGTATAGTCTGGAAGTTTCTTAGCTATTTCTCTCGTAAATTCAGGTGTAGTACCACAACATCCACCTATGATATTTGCACCATAGTCCAACAGTTTCAAAGTTGCATTTGAAAAATATTCCTTATTGTTGGAATAAAATGTCCTCCCATTTATTACAGTTGGATAACCTGCATTTGGCATGATAGATATGTCACATTCAGGAACATAAATTCTCTCCAAGTATTCCCTCAAGTGCAGTGGTCCGGATACACAATTAAAGCCCACTGCATCAACATTCTCTACATTGCACGCTTCCTTAATTAAGTTTTCGCCAATTTCACCTGAACGGGTTTGTCCGTCCGTCATGATTGCGAAGGAAGCTATTATATATGCATCTGATACGCGTTCTTTAATGTACTTTGCAAGCTCTGGAATGTGGTCCAATGACGAATATGTCTCGAATAGAAAGTCAGTAATCCCTTCTCCTATGAACACATCAACTATTTCCTTATACTCAGATATGTCTACAGTTCCTTCTGGTCCAATTTGTCCAATATCAGCAAATATTAAGACATTTTTATCCCCAACAGCTTCTTTTGCCAACTTGATTCCAGATTTAATTACCTTCTCCACAATTTCAAGATCCGTACTTAATGCTACTTTATTTGCTTGGAAAGTATTGGTTTTAATGGCCATTGCTCCAGCATCTACATACTCCTTGTGAATTTCTAAAATCGTTTCAGAATCGAAGATGTTTGCCATTTCACACTCAGGTAGAGCTTTGTTCGATTTTCCCGGGTAGTAAGTCCCCATCCCCCCATCGAACAACAAGGGGAATTTTATTTCATTTCTCTTAGTCAATATCTCCTCCAAAAATTTTTCTAGCCACTTCGATATTTACCTTGGCATCCTTTAAATAATAATTTGCATCTATTACCTTGCTGTAGTCCTCTGTTAGAACTGCACCTCCAACCATAATCGTCACGTCTGGAAGCTCTTTCCTAAGCTCAACTATGGTAGCTTTCATGTTGTCTAAAGTAGTGGTCATTAAGGCACTTAGTCCTACTAATTTTATATTCTTTTCCTTTGCAACCCGTACAACTTCCTCTATGGGAACATCCTTGCCTAGGTCTAAAACGTTATAGCCATAATTTTCTAGGATTACCTTTGCTATATTTTTGCCTATGTCGTGGATATCACCTTTTACAGTTGCAACTACGATGTCTCCCTTTGATATGGACTCTTTGCCACTATTGATTATTTTATTTTTTATAACCTCAAATCCAGCTTGGGCAGCATTTGCGCTTTTTATCAACTGAGGTAGGAATATGTTTCCCTTTTCGTATTCATCTCCAACCCTATCTAGAGCAGGTATTAATTCCTTATCAACCACTTCTAACTCCGTCATGGTCTCTAGAAGTGTTTTTACTTTTTCCCTGACATCAGCTTCCAAACCCTTAGAAATAGCGGTCATAATATCGAAATCTGAAACTATGGAAACATCCTTCTTTTGTACGTTGGAATATTTTTCAATAAACTCTGTAGCACCTACATCTTCATTATTTAAAAGTCTATAAGCATAGACGCTATCCATCATGGATTGGGAATTGGGATTGATTATAGCTAGGTCTAATCCAGCATACATTGCCATGGTTAGGAATGACTGATTTATTAGCTCACGATTGGGCAGTCCAAAACTAATATTGGATACTCCCAAAGCTGTCTTTACTCCCAGCTCTTTTTTTATCATAGTCAGCGCCTTCAGGGTTTCCATCGCCGCCTCTGGTTGCGA
>CAYUJY010000079.1:7366-8650 GCA_964445145.1 uncultured Peptoniphilaceae bacterium
CGGTCAAGGCTAGACAGTCTATATATATATCTTCCCTAGGGATACCATAGGAATCTGCTGCCTCCACAATTTTTCTAGCAATGTTTAATCTGCCCTCTGCAGTTTCTGGAATTCCATCCTCATCTAGTGCTAGACCTATGACTTGGGCATTATATTTTTTAACTAGGGGTAGTACTGCATCTAGTTTTTCTTTTTCGCCATTTACTGAGTTTACAATTGCTTTTCCATTATAGACACGAAGTCCAGCTTCTAAAGCAGCTTCCTTCGTGCTGTCAATTTGTATGGGAGTATCAAGCACAGATTGCAGTGCTTTGATTATTTTTGTCTGCATGACAGATTCTTCAATTCCAGGATATCCCACATTTAAGTCTAGCACCGCCGCACCTGCATCTACCTGTTCGATGGCTTGGGAAATAAAATAACTCATCTCTTCATCTGCAAGTGCTTGCTGAAATCTTTTTTTGCCGGTGGGATTTAATCTTTCGCCTACGACAATTAGCTTATTGTTCTCTACGAATTTTGTTGAAGACGACGGTCCGTGTAGAGGAGTTACAACTCTTTTTATTACTTCCTTACCCTTTAGTCTATCTGATAGCGCTTTTATATATTCCTCGTTGGTTCCGCAGCAGCCACCTAGGTATTTAACACCTAGATTGTAGATTCTCTCCATGGCATCTACGAAGTCTTCCACACTTAAATCATAGCTTCCATCCATGTTGGGAAGTCCTGCGTTGGGCTTGATAATTATATCCACATCTGTAATTTCGCACATCTGTTTTGCCATATCGTACATTTCCACAGGTCCCAAGGAACAGTTCATTCCAATGGCAGAAACGCCCAATCCTGCAATTGAATTTACGTAGGATTCTATACTAACCCCCGCAAATGTTCGTTCATCCTCCTCAAAGGACATGGTAACAAACACCGGCAGGTCTGAATTTTCTGTCACAGCCAAAACCGCTGCCCTAACCTCGTAAAGGTCGGTCATGGTCTCAAAAACTACTAAGTCCGCAAGATCTTTTCCCGCAAGAATTATTTCTTTAAATAACTCATAGGCTTCTTCGAATTTTAAAGTTCCCATTGGCTCTAGCATCTCACCCAATGGACCTAAATCTAGGGCTACCTTAACTTCCGTTCCTGCCGCTGCTGTCTTGCCATTTTGTAACGCGGCAACTATTACTTCCTTTAGACTTCCATCCTTAAGCTTTTTCCCATTTGCGCCAAATGTGTTTACATAAATAATTTCAGCGCCAGAATCAACATATTTTCTATGGATATCTATAA
>CAYUJY010000080.1:0-8448 GCA_964445145.1 uncultured Peptoniphilaceae bacterium
GGCTGTCCAAGGACATGCATTTTTTAAGGCTTATTGCTAAAGAGATTGCCTTTATGAAGTCATCTTCAAGATCTGTAATACTTTCATATTCATCTACAGTTTTAAGATTATTCTTTATTATGTCAACGGTCATGTTGCTGGCAATTTCACCAGATTTATGCCCACCAATTCCATCGGCGACTATAAATAGCGGAAAGTTCTCATCATTTGGTATAAAATAAGAATCCTCATTATTTTCTCTAACCCTGCCCTTATCTGACATAGCATCAAATTTCATTTGTAACACCTTCCTCCAAGTAACTTTTTTTCAATTGTCCGCAGGAGGCAGAGATATCTCTTCCTAACTCTCTTCTTAGAGTTACATTTAAACCCGCATCTTCCAATTTTTTCTTAAACGTCAAAACTTCGTTATTTGTAAATCTTATCATATTATATTCAAGAATAGGGTTTAATGCAATTAAATTAACGATACAATTGATGTTTTTCAGCTTATTTCGCAATAATTTCACATCCTCATCAGAATCATTAGTACCTGGTATAACAGTATATTCAAATGAAATTCTATCCTTTGTCAAATTTTGATATGTTCTAATTGAGTCTAAAAGCTCGTCTATATTGTATTTTTTATTTATTGGCATCATTTCAGTTCTGACATCATCCTTTAAACTGTGAATAGAAACAGCAAGTCCAATAGGCATATTTTCTTTTGCAAGTTGAATAATTTTATCAGGTATCCCACAAGTTGATAACGTGATGCTTCTCAAACTTATGTTTCTACCTTTTTCGTCATTTAGTATACGAAGTGCCTTTATTACATTATTGTAATTATCCAGGGGCTCTCCACTACCCATTAACACAATGTTAGATATTGTTATATTAAATTTTTCCTCAGTCAAATATAATTGCGATGTAATTTCAGATACATTTAGGTTTCTTACAAGTCCACCTTTCGTAGATGCACAAAAAGAACAACTCATTTTGCACCCTACTTGTGTGGAAACGCATAAGCTAAAGCCATACTTATATTTCATCAAAACACCTTCGATAATGTTGTTATCATGCAACAAGTATAGCAATTTCTTAGTCTCATCTAACTTCGATTCAAAAACTTCCAGTATCTCCATAGGCTGTATTGAGTGTGACGCCTTCAAGGACTCCCTTTCATTTTTAGAGAGTTGGCTTAGATCATCTATACTTTTAATATTTTTAATATTTATAGCTCTGAAGATTTGATCAGCACGAAATTTTTTCATACCCAATGATATGACAATCTCCTCTATTTCTTTTTCATGTAAATCGTTTAGATACATCTATGCCTCCTTTCTAATCTTAGTTACGCAAAATGCATCGGTATTGTACTTGACAGGGTCTACATAAAATGTCTTCGTTCCATGTATCTCCTCGATATATAAGTCAGAATTTTCGTTGATAAAATCAGTAATTAAATTTTCATTTTCTTCTTTTGTAAAAGTACATGTACTATATATGATAATACCACCCTTTTTTACATACTTATACGCATTATTAAGCATTTGTCTTTGCTTATTGCTTAAAGTTATTATATCAGCATATTCTTTGTTATATTTTAATTCTGGCATTTTGCTTATTAAACCCAAGGAACTACATGGCGCATCCAATAAGACTAAATCAAATTTGTTAATAAATTCAGAGTTTAATTTCATCGCATCGTTTTGTTGTACAACTATTGAGTCGTATTTCAAGCGTTTAAAGTTTTCACTTAAAAGATTAACTTTATCTTGAGAGACGTCGCATGCTGTAACCTCAGCTTTTCCCTTAGACAATTCATACATATGTCCCGTTTTCCCGCCAGGAGCAGCACACATATCTAATATATTCATGCCTTCCATTACACCGGATACTTGGGATACGTATTGAGAAGCATCAGATTGGACATAAAATTCGCCATCAAAATATTCATTCGTACTAAAAATTCCAGACGGATTATTTATTATTAATGAGCTTTCAGAAAGTTTGCCATCGGTTATCTCAAAACCTTTTTCTCCTAGGGATTTTATTAAAATGTTACTATCTACATTCAAGCTGCAAGGTCTTATTGAAAATGCAGACTCACTATTAAAATTTGTTAGTGTACTTTCAATATCCTCACTTCGAAAACTCAGAAGCTTAATAATCCAAAGGGGCATGGAATATTTTACCGAAAGCATATTCAACCCTTTGAGATTTATCTCTAGCATACTTTCTTTATTTCGTACAAAATTTCTTAGCAGTCCGTTTACGAAGGAAACACTACCCTTATTTCCATAAATTTTTGCAAGTTCTACTGCTTCATTGATAACAGCAGAAACTTTTATATGTTCCATATATATCAATTGATATAATGAAAGACGTAATATTATTAAAATTGGTTTATGAATCTTAGTTAACTTTATCTTTGACATTTTATCTAGAATATAGTCTAATCTGATTTTATATCTGATAGTTCCATATATGATGGTTCTAACAAACCCATACTCTTGATTCGTTAATGATGATTCTAGTTCCAATAATAAATCTTTTAGTAATAAATTTTTTTCTTCTTGATTGAGAAGAATTTCTAATGCTATTTTTCTTTGATTTTTCATAAAAAACAGGATGCTATTGCATCCTAATTTCTCCTTCTTCTATTTCCAAACATTGCAATAACTCTCAATAATTCCAATAATGCTGTTACCATAGCTGCAACGTAAGTCAAAGCAGCAGCATTTAACATTTTTTTCGAGGCTTCTTCATCCTGTTGGTCTGCACCTATGGCGACTAACTCTGCTACTGCCCTATTACTTGCATTGTATTCAACTGGTAGGGTTACGACTTGAAATATAAATATAATTCCAAACATAATAATCCCTACTAATGCAAAGGTTTCATTGATAAATAATCCTAGCATTATGAATAAATACGATGCGCTAGTAGCTATAGATGTTATACCTACCATTGTATGTCGTATTTGAAGTGGCAAATAACCCTCTGCCAACTGTACTGCATGTCCCGCCTCATGTGCAGCGACTGCTATACTTGCAATTGAGCTTCCTGAGTAAACTGCATCAGAAAGAGCAATTATTTTATTTCTAGAATCATAATGATCTGTTAAAGTCCCTGAAGTTCTGGTTACACTAATATCACTAATATTGTTTCTTCTTAAAACAGCCTTAGCAACTTGTTCACCAGTCATTCCTAAATTGGATCTCATTTGTCCATATTTACTGTATGCACTCCTTAATTTTGTAGATGCATATAGCGAAAAAATTAATGCCGGTAAAATCCAAATATATCCAGAAAGCCCCCCGTATCCGTAATACATATAATCACCTCAGTATTTCACCCCGAAGAATTTCATTCCCTGCGAGGTATTCCCTTGTACTCAAAATTTTCTTACCTGGAAATTGAAGCTTTGTTATTTTAATAGTTCCATTTCCACAATTTACTAGGATTCCATCACTACTTACTTCAAGTATCTCTCCGATACTCTTATCTCCATTAGGAGTATTATCTATTATCTCAGCACCATGGAGCTTTACAATTTGATTTAAATAATTGCATTGAGCTCCAGGTCTTGGAGTCAATCCCAAAATTTTACCTAAGGTTTCATGTACATCCTTAAAGTCAAGAAGTCCTATTTCCTTCGTTACTTTTTCAGCATATGTTGCCTCTTCGTCGTTTTGTGGAGTCCCAATTAATAAATCTAGACTATCTTTTTCAATATAATCAATTAAAAGTTTAGCTCCCATAAGCGAAAGTTCTTCGTATAACTCAGGATAGGATTTATTTGCAACATCAGTTTTGTCTGTTAAATAAACCTCTCCCTTATCCAAACCCTTATCTACCTTCATAATGGAAATTCCAGATTCTTTTTCACGATTGATAATAGCCCAATTAATTGGAGCAGCTCCACGATATTTCGGAAGTAAAGAAGCGTGGATATTTACGATATTTTTTTTAGGATAATCTCTGATTTCTTTTTTTATTATTTGTCCATATGCAACTACAACGATATAATCTGCAGACAATTTTTTAATATAATCAATTGATTCAGCAGAATTCACGTCGTCTGGTTGAAATATTTTTAAACCTTGTTCCATTGCATATTTCTTAATAGGTCCAATTTCTATTTTTTTACCTCGCCTATTGGACTTGTCTGGCTGACAAATCACCAAGTTCACTTTGTGTGATTCGGTTAATTTTTTTAGCGTGGGAAGAGCAAAATCTGGAGTTCCCATAAATATAATATTACTCTTCATCGTCGCGTTCAATGTCATAGACTTCTAATGCCTTATCCGTATATAATATGCCATCTAAATGGTCTAATTCATGACAAATAGCTCTGGCGAAGTAACCCTCAGCAGCCAGTTCTTGAGGCTCTCCATTTTCGTCTAAATAACTTATGACTAATCTCTCAGGTCTTTCGACTATTCCTTGTTTGTTTGGAACAGATAGACACCCTTCTTCACCAGGTATGCAACCTTCTGGTTCTTTTATCTCTGGGTTAATCATTTTTATTGGACCTTCACCAATATCAATTACCACAGCACGTCTTAGGACCCCAACTTGGGGTGCAGCAAGTCCAACGCCATGGGCATCGTACATGGTTTCTAACATGTCATCAAGTAAAAGTTTTATTCTACCATCTATTTTATCTATAATTCTTGATTTTTTTCTTAATACAGGATCTGAATCCAGTCTAATATTTCTGATTGCCATTTCATCCTCCAATATTGATTTTACCCAGTTTTTACATCTAAAAACACCTATCTCAACAGCAAATCTACACTTATGCCAGTTAAGTCCATTTTGTTCTTATTTCTAATTAATATTTCATAAATAAGATTTTTAATAATTTTTTCATTTTTAACACTTGAAGTTATCATTAATTTAGTTTGAAACCTATTATTTACTTTACTAAGATATGGATTCGATTCACTTGAAGTTATTACAACATCTTCATTTAGATTCAAAACTTTTATCTCACGTTGAAGTGCTTCTACAAGAAGTTTATAGGTACTAATTACCTTTTCCATATTTGCACTCAAAAGTACTATTGTAAGTAGCCGTTTAAATGGCGGATATGAAAATACCTTCCTTAGACGAATCTCTGTTTCATAGAATCCCTCATAATCATGATTTTGTGCATAAGTGATACTGTAATGATCTGGATTATAGGTTTGTATTATAACTTCACCTGGCTTTGTACTTCTCCCAGAACGCCCAGCCACTTGTGTTAGTAGTTGAAAAGTTTTTTCTGTGGCGTCATATTCAGGAATGTTTAATGACATATCAGCAGCTACTACTCCTACAAGCGTTATTTCAGGGAAATCAAGTCCCTTAGTAATCATTTGAGTTCCTATAACAATATCAACATCTTTGTCCCGAATTTTATTGTAGTTATTCTCATAGGTTTGTTTCTTGTTTGTAGTATCAGAATCTACGCGGAGTATTTTAAAGTCTTGGAACAACTCCTCTGTACTTTCCTGTAATTTTTCAGTTCCAATACCAAATTGCTTTATCTTTTTACTTCCACAGTTAGGACAGACTTTACTAAATGGTTTAGTCTTTCCGCAATAATGGCATTTTAGCATGTTTTGTCCTTTGTGATAAACCATTGCTATGTCGCACGCTTCACACATTATGGTGTGACCGCAATCCCTACAAGAAATTGCAGGTGAATAACCACGCCTATTTAAGAATAATAAAACTTGTTCGTTTTTATTCAATACCGATTTCATACCAGCCATCAAATCCATAGAAAATATTGTTGTATTTCCATAACGCAGTTCCTCGCGCATATCCACGATGGATACCTTGGGTAGCGGCATCTCATTTGCCCTATCCTCTAATAGGAATAACTTGTAAACCTCATTTTTGGCTTTATAGTAAGATTCTATCGATGGAGTAGCAGACCCCAACACCAATTTTGAGCCATAATTGTTTTCTACAATAAATCTCGCTACTTCTCTTACATCATATTTATTGTGGGAGTCCAGTTTATAACTATCGTCATGCTCCTCATCAATTATTACGTAAGCAAGGTTTTTAATTTTTGAAAAAACTGCTGATCGTGTTCCTAGAATTACTTGAGGTATGCCACTTTCAATTTTTTCTAGCTCTCTAATTCTTTCTTTACTGGTTAATTTAGAATGGATAAGCGATACATTCTCTCCAAATCTTGCCTTTGCACGTTCAACCATTTGCGGTGTTAGTCCGATTTCTGGCACTAGAAAAAGTGAACTTTTGCCTTCATTCATGGCTTCTTGGATTAGAGAAAAATATATTTCTGTTTTTCCACTTCCGGTAACGCCCCTTATCAAAAATTTATTTTCGTCGCTTTCAGATATTTTTATACATACATTACTCTGCGCTTCATTTAGTTCAATTCCTTTTAAATTAACAGATTCTTCCTTTGGCATAGTTTCTGCTAGAATTCCTTTGCTTAAAATGATTTCAAAATTTCTTTTTTGATAACTAGAAGATTCTTTAATATCAGTCAAAGAGACAACTGATACTTTATCTAACTTCGAATAAATATCCGTAAGAAGGGATATTTGATTTTTTGCCTTAGTAGGAATTATTGCAAGGGCCTCATCAATTGACATATTTGACTGAAAGTATAATTCCTTCTCAAATTGGGGTGCCTTATATGTCGGATGCTTGCTTCCATCATCTTTTGTAACATATTTCAAATCGTAAATTTTTGAAAAATCACAAATTATTCCAAAAGCTTTTCCGTAAGTTAGGACATAAAATTGTTTCATCCACAGCCCTAAATTGATAAAAGCTTCATTTAGCGGTCTTAGCTCCTCTACGACTTTTAGTGCATCTTTTATGTTGCTTTTTAACTCACCAGAGTATTTTTTTAATACTAATGCAATTAATAAATCACCATTGAAATCTACTAATATAAAATCGCCAACCTCAGTTTCGAAGTCGGCTACATAAGTATAGAGCCTATCTAGGCTCAATACGTTTTTAAAAATTACTACATCAACATAAATTTTCATAGTGCATAAATTGAATTCTACTTAGCAATTAGTCTTCCTTATTGATTATAAAGCCATTCATAATTTCTTCCATGGCGATTGTTACATTATTAGTAGTGTCATCATCAAACAGTGGTGTTACTCCATCGTTCAATTGTCTAGCCCTTTTTGCTACAAGTAGAGCTAGTTGATATCTACTTTCAGAAATATTCTTTATTTCAGAAAAAGATGGTATAAACATATTTACCTCCAACCTTCCGTTACATTCTCTTTTATTCTTTTGTGTCTTTTTACTCTAAGTCTCTCTGCAGCAATAATATTCTTTATATCAGTAACTGCTTGTTCTACTGTATTATTTACGACAAAGTAATCATATTCACCCACGAAGTCCAACTCTTTAAAAGCGTTGTTAAATCTTCTATCGATATCTTCTTTACTTTCTGTTCCACGAATCTCTAATCTACTTCTCAATTCATCCATCGTAGGTGGTAGTAAAAATATAAATATTGCTTCTTTATATTTCTTTTTAATCTGTAATGCTCCTTGTACATCTATTTCTAAAAGTACAATTTCGCCCTTTTCTATTTGATCAAAAACAAACTTTTTGGGAGTCGCATAATAATTTGTATGGACATAAGCATATTCCATGAGTTCGTCATCTTCTATCATTCTTTTAAATTCTTCTTCATCTACAAAGAAGTAGTTCTCACCATCTATTTCAGTTGGCCTAGGTTTTCTAGTAGTCAAGGATATCGACAATACAATATCATCCATTTCTTCCATTAAAGCATTACTAACAGTACCTTTTCCTGCACCTGATGGTCCCGACAGGACCAATAAGAACCCATTTGACATTTTCTGCCACCACCTCAACCTATTCATATTATTCGATATTTTGAACTTGCTCTCTGAGCGTTTCTATTATTGATTTCATTTCAATCACCAAATTTGTAATTTCTATGAGCCCACTTTTGCTTCCAATTGTATTAGTTTCTCTATTCATCTCTTGAATTAAAAAATCTAATTTCTTTCCTGATATGGCATTATCCTTCAATATATCATAAAACATTAAAATATGGCTATTAAGCCTAACTATTTCTTCATCTATGGACAACCTATCCGTATAAAAAACTATTTCGTTAACTAACCTATCGTTATCGATCTCTACGGACTCCGATTCTAAAATCGTATTTATTCTCTTCTTAAGTGATTCAGTGCTTACCTGCACAACCTCTGAAGCTAATACCTTAATTTTATCTAATTTTCCTGAAATAGTTATCAATTTAGCATTCAAATCAGTTTCTATATTATATCCTTCTTTATTCTTCATTTCAAGGAATTTAGATAAACAGTCTTCTACGCAAGTCATCACAGATTTGATGAATTCTTCGTTTTCAGAGTAATCTTCTTTTTTCACACTAAAAATCGAGTCATCTAATTTCAACACATCGATAACATT
>CAYUJY010000081.1:0-8411 GCA_964445145.1 uncultured Peptoniphilaceae bacterium
TATGGTGGAAACACTCCAAGGGTAAAGACCTATAGAACTAAGGATGAGAAATTCCACGGTAGAGATTATGGCTTAAGAGTAGATATTGCACCACTTGGTGCTATGTTTATAAAATTTAGTAAATAGGAGGGTTAATATGCAAGAGAATAACAAAATGGTCGCAATGCTTCTAGCAGGTGGCCAAGGAAGTAGGTTAAAGCTTCTAACCAAGAATGTTGCGAAGCCTGCAGTTCCTTTTGCAGGGAAGTACAGAATTATAGATTTCGCACTAAGTAATGCAACAAATTCGGGTTTAAGCGATATAGCAATCCTAACCCAGTATAAGCCCTTTGAACTTAACACACATCTTGGAATTGGAAGTCCTTGGGATTTTGATAAGGGTAGTGGAGGCTTGAAAATTCTATCTCCATTTGCCTCTGAAAGCGGCGGTAGATGGTTTACAGGCACAGCTAATGCCATTTATGAGAATATAGATGCGATCGATAATATAAATCCAAAATATGTGTTGATATTATCTGGTGACCATATATATAAAATGAATTACAACAAGATGCTTAAGTACCATAAAGATAACAATGCTTCTTGTACCATCGCATCAATTGAAGTTCCTTGGGATGAGGCATCTAGATTTGGTATATTAAATACCGATGAAAGTGATAAGATTGTAGAGTTTGACGAAAAACCTGCTGTTCCAAAGAACAATATGGCTTCCATGGGAATTTATATTTTTAACTGGGAAGAGTTAAGAAAGTATCTAATTGAAGATGAGAACGACCCTGAATCCGAACATGATTTTGGGAAAAATCTTCTACCTAAAATGCTAAACGATGGAAAGAGATTGTTTGCTTATAAGTTTTCAGGTTATTGGAAGGATGTTGGAACCGTTAGAAGCTATTGGGAATCTAACTTAGATTTATTAGATCCATCCAACACTTTAGATCTTTTCGATAGATCATGGAGAATTTATACCAATAACTTAAATTTACCCCCACAATTTATTGCTGCAGGTGCAGTTGTTAACAATGCAATGATAAATGAGGGTTGCTTTATTGAAGGTGATGTGGAAAACAGTGTATTATTTTCAAATGTCACAATAAAAAAAGGCGCTGTAGTTAGAAACTGCGTTATCCTTTCTAATGCAGTAATTGAAGAAGGGGCAGTTGTAAATAACGCAGTTATTATGGAAGACGTAGTCATCGAAGCTAAAAGAGAGATTGGAAGCGCTAATGATGGGAATGTCTATCTGGTATCTAGCGAAGAGACACTAGTGGAGTAGGAGGATAATATGGAAAATTGCATTGGTATAATTAATAACTCAAACCTCGAAAGTGAATTCGGTCTTCTTTGTAAGGGTAGACCGGTATATATGCTTCCATATGGGGGTAGATACCGTCTGGTAGATATAATAATTTCCAATATGGTGAACAACGGAATCAAAACTGTTGCCATATATACGGGTGAAAAGATTAGGTCCACCATGGATCATCTAGGCGATGGAAAACCTTATAACCTTAATTCTAGATTCCAGGGACTATTCTTATATCCACCTATAAGCCAAGAAAATTCTATTGCGAGACTTGGAGATATCGCCGATTTTTACAGCACATTAAATTTCCTTGAGCAGACAAAGGAAGAAAATGTTATGATCGTTGCATCTAATATGATTTTTAAAACAAATATGGATGATGCGTACCAGTATTTTACTGAAACTGACGCTGACATTACACTATTTTATTCAACGAAACATGATGTCAGAGGCGACTTTATAAATGCGGAGAAAATTCATCTTGGCGATAATGGTATGGTAACCAACGTTGGAATAAATCTAGGTACAGAAGTAGAGTTCAATATGTATATGAACTCCATGTTCATAAAGAAGAGCGTACTTCTAAAACTAGTTAAGGAAACCGTAGAAAAAGGAAATGCTGCTAACCTAAAGGAAGCAATTTTAAGAAATAAAAATAGATTTAAAATTAACTCATTTGAAATAGAGGGCTTTGTAGAAAATATTAGAGACACATATAGTTATTATAAATCAAATATGAGCTTGTTAAATAGGGATGTATTCAACGAATTATTTAACAAAAATGGAAGAGTAATGACAAAGACGAAAGATGAGCCGTCTACAGTATATAGGGATTATCCTCAAGTTGAAAACTCACTAATTGCCAATGGATGTGAGATAGAAGGAGAAGTTGAAAATTCAATAATCTTCAGAGGAGTAAAAATTGGCAAAAATGCTACGATAAAAAATTCAATAATTATGCAAAAATGTGAAATTGGAGATAACGCAGTCATAGTAAATAGTATATTGGATAAATATTCTAAGGTTGACGCAGGTGCCAGCTTAGTAGGAAGTTACAATCAGCCATATGTACTAGGAAAATATGACACAATTGAAAGGGATTAATTATGAATATATTTTACATGGCTTCTGAAGCCACACCCTTTATAAAAACTGGGGGACTTGCAGACGTTGCAGGTTCCCTTCCTAAGGAATTCGTAAAAAAGGGTCATGAGGCCTCTGTCGTACTCCCATTATATTCAAAAATTGATCATCAACACAGAGAAAATTTTGAATATTTAGGTTATTTCATGGTAGATATGGATTGGAGACGCCAATATGCAGGAGTATTTAAAACTGTACTAGATGGCGTGAATTACTATTTTATAGATAATCAATTCTATTTCTCTAGACCGAGTTTATATGGGCAAAACGATGATGGGGAAAGATTTGTATTTTTTAGTAAAGCATGCGTTTTACTATTAAAATATTTAGATATAAGACCAGACATTGTAAATGCCAACGATTGGCATACGGGTCTTGTACCACTCTATATAAGAGACTTTGCAAAGGGTGACTGGTTTTATCGAGATATAAAATCTGTATTTACCATACACAACATTAAATACCAAGGTGTATTTAGTGCTGAGGGCATGTTACCATTAATGGGATTATCAACTGAATACTTCCATGAGGATGGTTTCAAGTTTTATGATGCAATAAATATGATGAAAGCCGGAATTGTGTATGCTGATTTGTTTACAACTGTTTCAAAATCATATGCTGAAGAATTGACGTATCCATATTTTGGCGAAGGTCTAGATGGAATTATTAGAAAGAATGACTTTAAATTTGTTGGGATAATTAATGGATTGGATTACGATAAGTACAATCCTGCTACGGATAAAAAAATTGCATTTAATTACGATATAAATTCTATTGACGATAAAGTAAAAAACAAAACGGACTTACAAGAATTGGTAGGTTTGCCTATTGATGAAAATATCCCAATGATATCCATGGTTACTAGGCTAGTGGAACTTAAGGGAGTAGATTTGGTTGAGTATATACTTGGTGAGTTGTTACAAATGGATGTTCAGTTTGTGATGTTAGGAACTGGTGATTCTAAATATGAAGACATGTTTAGATTTTTCCAAAGAATATTCCCTAAAAAACTCGCTTCAAGAATTTATTTTAATGAAGGTCATTCCCATAAAATATATGCAGGCTCAGACTTTTTCTTGATGCCTTCAATTGCAGAACCTTGTGGTATATCCCAATTGATAAGCATGAGATATGGGACTGTTCCAATTGTAAGGGAAACTGGTGGCTTGAAAGACACGGTTATTCCATATAATCAATATACTGGCGAAGGCACAGGATTTAGTTTTTCAAACATTAATGCCCATGAAATGTTGGATTCGATTAAAAAAGGATTGGAAATCTATAAAAATCCTACTGAATTTAGAAAGATTATTAAATCTGCCATGGAAAAAGACTTTAGCTGGAATGCATCCTGTGATGAATATTTGAGGCAGTACAAAAGATTGTTAGGATAGGTAATAAGTGGAAAAAACAAATAAACTCTTTGAGTTAGATTTAGGGTTAACTTACTCTGAAGCTGAATCCACATTTAGGGTATTTAGCCCTCCAAGTGATAGCGTAAAACTAAGATTATATGACAAGTATCATTCTATTGTGGGAAAAGAGTACCCGATGGAATGTTTGCCATGTGGAATTTTTGAAGTGAAAGTAGTTGGAGATTTAAAGGGAAAATACTATACCTATATAGTAAATGACGAATTAGAAGTCACAGATCCTTACTCCATTGCATCATCCATCGATTCATTGAAATCAGCAATTATTGATTTGAAAGAAACCAACCCAATTGGCTGGGAAAGTCAAAGAATACCAGATACAAAGCCATCAGAAGCCATCATTTATGAACTTCACATAAAAGACTATACTTATTCAATAACGTCTGGAGTAGTAAATGGCAACCGTGGAAGATATTTAGGATTAGTGGAGAAAGATACTAAGTTCAATGGTTTTAGAACTGGCTTTGATCATCTAAAGGGCTTGGGAATAACCCACGTCCATTTGATGCCCGTATATGATTTTCTAACGGTAAAAGAAGACTACAACTATTTCCACGATGTGGATAATTATAACTGGGGTTATGATCCGGAGTTATTTAATGTACCTGAAGGGTCTTATTCTAGCAAACCTAAGAAACCGATGAATAGAATTATTGAGCTGAAAAAAATGATTATGGACCTTCATAATAACGGTATCAAGGTGGTTATGGATGTGGTTTATAATCATGTATATCGTGGAGGAAAAAGTAATTTTGAGGCACTTTACCCAAGCTATTATTTCAGAATGAAAAATGGTAAGTTTTCTAATGGTACTGGGGTTGGTAACGAAATGGCCACTGAAATGCCAATGTATAGAAAATTTATTCTAGACTCTATAAAATTCTGGATGACAGAATACAAGATAGATGGCTTTAGATTTGATTTAATGGGTCTAATCGATATCCAAACCATGGAAGAAGTTACAAAATTAGCAAAATCCATAGATCCAAATGTACTAATTTATGGTGAGCCTTGGGGCGGTGGCATAAGCCCTTTACCTAAGAGTAAGATGACCCTTAAAGGCACCCAAAAAGGAAAGGGATTCTCGTGCTTTAATGATACCTTCAGAGATTGTATCAAAGGCGATAATAATGGTAGGGGCATAGGTTTTGTTATGGGGGACTTTAACAAGAAAATATGCGTTGAAACTGGAATAGTTGGCTCCATACAATTCGACACACTACACAATGGATTTACACAGGAACCCAGTGAATCGATAAATTATGTCAATTCCCATGACGATTTAATATTAACGGACAAAATTAATTTTGCCATGAGAAATACTGAGGAAATCGTCAAGGAAAGAATGAATAAATTGGCATTTGGAATTTTATTTACTTCTTTTGGGATACCTTTTATGCACGAAGGTAATGAATTTATGCGTACAAAGGATAATGTAACCAACACTTATAATGCACCAATTACTATGAATGCGGTTGATTGGGGCTTAAAGGAAGTTAATTACAACTTTTATAGGTATATAAAAGATTTAATCAAATTGAGAAAAGAGATGAAAGTATTTTCTGAGTATGGAAGTAAAGAAATATTAGAGAACATGAATTTTTTCGATTTGAAAACAGCACCCGTCATAGGGTATATAATAAAACGTGAAGATTATTACTATTTAGTATTTCATAATGTAGATAGAAATACATTTTCAATAAATATGGATCAAGTGGAAATGTTATTGATGGATAAGTATAATATAGACACTCAAAAAGAGAATTATTATATAGAAAAAATATTTACATTAACAGGTATACCAAAGATACCTATGCCAGTTAATACGGATGCATTATTTGTTCGAGCTCTTTCGACCGAAATTTACAAATTAAGCGTAAAAGAGAAGTGATTAAATGAAATTAGACGTGTCCTTAAAACATCTTCAAAAGTTAACTATGACTAAGGAACTTCGACAGTCCATAGATATTTTGCAATACAATTATTTTGAACTTTTGGATTTTTTAAAAGACCAGTTGGAGAATAATCCAACGATTGAAATTGAAATAGAAGATAATATATTTGCATCCGGAGTAGTAGAAAGTTCCTATGAATACAGCAGCTTTGATGGGGATGACAGCGAAGAGAATGAAAAATATAATTTCGAAAGATATGCCCAAAAGGATGAGACCCTATACGAGTATGTTCTCGAGCAATTACTAACTGCTGATGTCACTGAGAGTAAAAAACGATTAGGTGAGCTTATACTAGGCTACATGGATGAAAATGGATATATTCAAATAGATTTAATAGAGTTTGCAAACACACACAATGTCAACTATAAGGAAGCACAAGATGCGTTGGACTTGCTTCAGACGTTTGAGCCGCTTGGAATCTGTTCTACAAATTTAATAGAGTGCCTTTTAAAGCAAGCAAAGGCATATGATTTTGATGCAATTTCTCAGAGTATTATACGTGAAGATTTAGTTTCGATTGCAGAAAATCGAGTGGAGTTTATAGCAAAAAAATACGACATTACAAATGAAGAAGCACAGGACAAGTTTGATATGATACGCGGATTAGAGCCTAAACCTGGAAAATTCATCGCATATGATTCAAACCCAATAAAGTTTATTGTACCGGATTTGTTATTAGAAATAATCGGAGACCAGTATGAAATTACCTTTAACGACGAATATTATCCAAGGATTTATATTAATGAGTATTACAAAAAGATTTTAAGAAGCACTGAGGATAAAGAAGTTCTGGAATACCTAAAGGAAAAAATCAAAAATTCCAACTGGGTTATTAAAAGTATAGAACAAAGAAGGGGTACAATTTTAGCCGTAGCGACAGCCATATGCGATATCCAAAGGGATTTTCTAATTAAGAGGGGACATCTCCTACCAATGACTCTAAGTGATATTGCCAACAGGATTGAGATGCATGAATCAACAGTATCTAGGTCTGTAAATGGAAAATATATTCAAACTCCATTTGGTGTGTTTGAGCTTAGGGATTTCTTTAAAAGCAGTATTGAATCTGGTGATTCGAATGTATCCAGTGAAGAAATAAAGTCGTTTATAAAGGAAGCAATAGATGCTGAGGACAAAAAGAAACCACTCTCAGATCAAGTTATTACAGACAGATTGTCTAGTTTAGGATATAAAATTTCCAGAAGGACCGTAAGTAAATATCGAGAAGCATTAGATTATCCAAGTTCAAGTAAGAGAAAAAGATTTTAGTTGTTTTTACCTGCTATTTTTTGGGTAGTAAGTAATGAGGAAATTAATTTTTAAGGAGGAAACAAATGACAGTAAAAGTAGGTATTAATGGTTTCGGAAGAATAGGTAGAGACGTTGTTAGAGGATATTTCGAAGAAGGCTTCGAAGGCTTCGAAATCGTTGCAGTTAACGCTTCTGGTGATTTAAAGACACTATCACACCTATTCAAATACGACTCCACTTATGGAAGATTTGAAGGTGAAGTAGAGCCATATGAAGAAGGTTTGTTAATCAATGGTCATAAAATCAAGTTTACAAACTTTAGAGACCCTGCAGAAATTCCATGGAAGGAATTGGGAGTTGAGTTAGTTATTGACTCAACAGGTGCGTTTAAGGACAATGCTGATTTAGGAAAGCATATAGAAGCTGGTGCGAAAAAAGTACTTTTGACTGCTCCAGGTGGAGATATTGATTTAACTGTAGTTATGGGAGTAAACGAAAAAGAATATGACCCAGAAAAACACAATATCGTTTCCAATGCTTCATGTACAACTAACTGCTTGGCGCCACTAACAAAAGTAATATTAGATAAGTTCGGCATCGAAAGAGGACTTATGACAACTATCCACGCTTATACAAATGACCAAAATATTATGGATAATAAGCACAAGGATTTAAGAAGAGCTAGAGCAGGTGCTGTTAATATTATTCCTACTACGACTGGTGCTGCTAAGGCTGTTGCTTTAGTACTTCCTGAAGTTAAGGGCAAATTAACCGGTTATGCAGTTAGAGTTCCTGTAATTACAGGTTCATTAGTAGATGTTACTTTCGAATTATCAAAAGATGCTACTGTTGAAGAAATTAACGCTGCAGTAAAAGAAGCTGCTGAAGGCGAATTAAAGGGAATTCTTAAATATACAGATGAACCACTTGTATCAACTGATATTATCGCTGATAATCACTCTTCAATTTTTGACTCAAGCTTAACACTTGTGAAGGATAGAATGGTTAAGGTTGTTTCATGGTATGACAACGAATGGGGTTATGCTCAAAGAGTGCTAGATTTAGCAAAATATATGGCTGAAAAAATGTAAAACATTAATGCTGTGGGATCATTACGATTCCACAGTATTTGTGTTAAATAGGAGGATGTATGAATAAAAAAACTTTAAAAGATTTCGATTACAACGGCAAAAAAGTTCTGGTTAGATGTGACTTTAATGTCCCGCTTAAAGATGGAGTAATTACAGATGACAATCGAATTGTTGAATCATTACCAACAATCAAATACCTATTAGACAAAGGTGCTGCTGTGATATTGATGTC
>CAYUJY010000082.1:0-8300 GCA_964445145.1 uncultured Peptoniphilaceae bacterium
CCTAATTTTTTAGCAATCAGGTTTTTATCATCCGTACTTCTTCCATAAATTTCTAAAGCTTTTTCTATTTCTTGTCTTTCCAATTGATCTAAACGCGATACGAATATATTGTCCCCTTCAACTTCCTGTATTTCCTTTACGTTTTCAGGAATTGTATGAATGCCTAGCACGCCGTCTTCTTCCATCATGTTTATCATAAACTCTATGGTGTTTTCCAATTCCCTGACATTTCCAGGCCAATCGTATGCTTGGAGGATATTAATGGCTTCGTCAGTCATGTAGGAGTATTTCTTTTCACTCAACATAGCGTATCTCTCAACTAGTAGGTCCACTATGGGCTTAATATCCATCCGTCTTTCTCTAAGTGGAGTGATATGCATAGGTATTACATTTAAGCGATAATATAGGTCCTCACGAAACTTTTTTTCTTCAATCATCTGTTCTAAATTTTTGTTCGTGGCTGCAATTACCCTAATATCTAAATCAATTTCGTGATTTGAACCTATTCTAGTAATTTTTCTCTCTTGAAGTACGCGAAGTATTTTTACCTGCAAATATAATGGCATATCTCCAATTTCGTCTAAGAATATAATTCCCTTGTTTGCAAGCTCAAACTTACCTATTCTTCCTTTTGAATCAGCACCTGTGAAAGCGCCCTTTACATACCCAAATAGCTCGCTCTCTAGCAGTGGCTCTGGAATAGCGCCGCAGTTTACTGCAACAAAAGGTTGATTTTTTCTTTTGCTACTTTTCCAAATAGCAGTAGCTACCATTTCTTTGCCAGTTCCACTTTCCCCTGTAATTAGTACTGTGGAATTGGATTTTGAAATTTTTGTAATTTCTGATTTTAATTTTTGTGTATTTTTACTAGTTCCAATTATATTGTCAATGGCTAGGGGATTGATTGTCGTCATGCTTTTATGAATGTTTGTCTTTATCTTTTGGATATCAGAAAATAGAAATATCTTACTAAACATTACATTGTCATTATCTAAATTTACCACACTACCTATTAAAGTATAGGTCTTACCTAGAATTCTAACGTAATATTCCCTTAAATCATCTATAATATCTCCGGTGAATTCAATATCAATTTCTGTTCCAATAACTTCATCATCTAAACTTAATTGTTTTTTGGCGTTTTCATTTAGTGTTAGGATATCATTTTTGTGGCCCACTATGATTATACCTTCGTCCATCTGGACGGTAACTTCCCTAAGGGCTTCCATAATATCCTTAACTCGTTTTTCTTCAATTTCCTCATAGGCCTTTGCAGAAATGAATTCCGAAATTTGAGATAGTAATTCCAAATAGTCGTCGATATTATCCATAATTAATTCCTTATGCTCAATATCGCTACTCATCATTCCAATAACTCCTATGGTTTTTCCATTTAAACTAATAGGTGTAGATATTTCAAAGGTTTCCATACAATCCACATTATTCGGGCATAGTCTGCACGCTTCATCCTTGCCAGGCTCCGAAATTATTTTTGTAACGCCGGTCTCCAACACCGTCTTATAGACGAAGCTCTCACTAGACATGTCCTGATTTACTTTATCTTTAAAAATTCCAGTACCTGCTACTCTATAAAAATTTTCATCCATGACCTCCACGTCTACCCTGGAAATTTTGGAGATAATATTTGCATATTTAATTACTGAATCTTGAATATCGAAAAGAATACTTTTCATAACTCCTCCTAATTGGATTCTATTAGGTATATTCCCCCTTGTCAAATTAATGAACCCCTCGAATTATAAAAAACACCTCTTTTTAACAATTGAAGTGTTAATTAGTAACTACTAAATTTATACATAAGGCTTATAAAACCAATAGTGTATCTTCTATTCCAAATGAAACTAAGTCTCTGTCCTCATGACTTATTAATATTGTGGAGCTACCTTTTGTGTACTTTTTAATCGCTAAGATAACCCTGTCTCTCGTTTCGATATCCAAACCTTGTATCGGCTCATCCAAAAGGTATAAATCTCCTCCGTAAGCGAGTGCTCTGGCTATGGCGACTCGTCTTTTCATGCCGCCACTCATAAGACTCACGCGTTGATTTTCATTTTCAATTCCCAGTTCCTTTAGTATAGCTTTCAATTCAGTCTCTGGTTTTTCTGAAACTAAAATTAAGTTTTCCAGTGCAGAGACTTCTTCTATCAATCTGTTTTCCTGAAAGACTGTGGATATGCGCTTGAAGTTGTTGACAACCTCGCCTTTGTCAGGTGTTTCGAATTTTAATATAAGGTTAAATATGGTAGTTTTTCCAATGCCAGAATCCCCTACTATCGCTAGCTTTTCACCATTTTTTAATATAAAGGATAGATTTTTTATTACTTCGTTGTCGTAGGATTTGTATACATTTTTAAATTCTAACATCAGCATTACCTCCTACTATCATAAAAATTAACTTCTCATAAATCATGCTGAGCAATATTATCGTTATGGTCCAAGCGAAAAGCTCAGGCATATCCAAATATATTTTTGCATTGTAGAGATTTTCTCCAATAGAATCCTTCGGTAGACCAATAACTTCAGCTGCTATGCCTGCTTTAAACATTAAGCCAGCACTGGTTACCATGGCACTTTTAAAATATGGTCTGAGTTTATGAAAATACAAATATTTTATTTTCTTTAATTTTGCAACTTTAAAACTATCTACCATTTGAATTAATGATTTGTCTATGGATGTGAGTCCCGTATAAATATTTAAATAAATAATCGGCGTGCCCATCATAAACGAAATGTAGATGGATAAATCCTTAGAGTTTATCCACACTAAGATAAGTATCACAAAACTAGCTACGGGGATGGATCTAAAAAATACTATAAGTGGATGAACCAATGTTTTGAACAATTCATTTTCATAGCTGAAATAGGATAAACTGATACCAATTAGCACTGCCAAAATTAGTCCTACGGTAATTTTCCAAAGGGTCGAAAAAATTGATTTCCAAAAATACATTTCTGGCAACAATTCCAATAGTCTATTAAATACTCTTAGAGGAGATACTAAAAGTACCTCCTCTGAGATTATCATGCTAGCTATTTGCCATATTATGACCCAAAATACGATAGCTGCAATTTTCTTTATTAACTTATTCTCCCGCTGTGTAGAAGAATCCTTCATCTGGCATCTTACCTCCGATGGACTTAGGATTTATTTCAAACAATGTTTCAAGATATCCCGACAAGTCCGCCTTTAGTCCTTCTTTGTCTATATACTGCAGATTGCAATTTGGAATGGCATTTTCTGCAATTGCTGCTGCAATTATTCCATATTTTTCCGTTAATGTAGCAGTTGCTTTTACATCGGCATTTGCTTTTTCTATGCTTGATTTGTAAGCGTCTAAAATTACAGGAATTAATTCTTGATTATCATCTAGGAACTCTGTTCTACCCACAAGAACTCCCGTAACCAACTTAGAATTTTCGCTAACCTTATTCCACTCGTCATTTAAACTCAACGCTATTCTAACATTTTCATTTTTCATTAAAATATTAGTCACCATAGGCTCTGGAACCATTGCTATATTTGCATTGTTGGAAATCATAAGTTGTGCAACTTCCGCCGCCTCGGTTTTATATTCTATGGTTAAATCTGTTTCTGGATTGATGCCGTTTTTGTTTAATATATAATTTAGAGAAAACTCTGGAGTGGTTCCCTTTCCAGGCGATATCATAGTTGCACCTTTTAAATCCTCCACAGTGTTTATAGTATCTCCATTTTCTAAAACATATAAAACTCCTAGGTTATTTATGGCTAGGGCTTTAATTTTTCCGTTCGTATTGTTGTATATAACTGATGAAAGATTTGCTGGAATTACTGCAAAATCCAAAGTCCCGTTTGCAAGATTTGCAACAATTTCATCTGGTGTTCCAACTATCGTAGGCTCTATAATGAATTCCAAATCACCTTGCGCAGATTCTTCAAGCATATTCACAGCGCCAATTCCCGTAGGTCCAGTCATGGCAGCTAGTCTAATAGTTGGTTTCTCTACTTCAACAATCGGCTCCTCAATGACCTCTTCTACAACTGCTTCTTCTTCCTTAACTTCAGTAGTAGAATTTTCTACTTTTGTACAAGCTACTCCAATCATTAACATTACAAATGTTAACAGCATTAAAACAATTAATTTATATATTCTTTTCATACTTCCTCCAATTATTAATATTATATCATGCTTTTTCAATTATTCATTAATAAATTAGCCAAAATATGCTATAATTCAATCTGGAGGACTTTATGATATATAAATATACAATAGGTGCGTCAGACTTGATGACACTAAATAAAAATTACGAAACATCAGACCCTGCAAAGAGTAAGGGGATGCAAAGATTAAAGATAGTACCAGCATTTGTTATGGCAGGAATGTTACTAGCAAACTATCTTACTAGGGGATATTTTTCCCTTGGTTCTGCAACTGTGTTGGGTGCGTTTTTTGTGCTTTGGTATCTCTATGCAGATAAGATGCTCGAGTACTTTATGAAAAGAAGAGTTCACAAGCTTATTAACTCGCCCCAAAACAAATGGCTAACAAAGGAAAGAACTATGAATTTAAATGATGACCATTTCATAGAGCGAATTGAAGGTGCAGAATCGTCTAAAATAATTGAAATGAAATACGCCGATTTAAATAGAGTCGATATTACGAAGGACGCAATTTATCTATTCGTTGATGAATTAAATAGTTATATAATGCCAATACGAGCTTTTAGTGATGAAGCTGAGATGAGAAATGTATACGATTTCTTAAAATCAAAAATGACGATTAATGATGAGGTGCAAGTTGATTAATTTTAAAGACAATATAATTGAGATGCTAAAAAATGAACTTCCAGATATAAATGCAGAGTCTTTAGAGCAGCTTATAGAGGTTCCGCCGAATCCTGAACTGGGAGATTACGCATTCCCTGTTTTTTCCCTAGCTAAAGTTATGAGAAAAGCTCCAAACATGATAGCTGAGGAATTAAGTGTAAAACTAAGCTCTGATAATTTTACAAAAATCGAGGCAAATGGCCCATATCTAAACTTTTTTATTAACCAAGAAGTATTTGCAAAAAATATTTTAGATGAGGTTAAGATGGCTAAGGATGAATTTGGAAAATCAGAAATTGGTAAGGGGAAAAATGTTGTACTGGACTTTTCAAGCCCCAACATTGCAAAAACTTTCCACATTGGACATTTAAGATCCACAGCCATTGGGAATGCCCTGAGAAATACCTACGATTTTTTAGGATATAATACCATCGGAGTGAATCACCTAGGTGACTACGGAACCCAATTTGGAATGCTGATTACAGCATTTAAACTCTGGGGAGATGAAAGCGCTGTAAGGGAAAATCCAATTCCCGAGCTATTAAAGCTTTATGTCAGAATAAACCAAGAAGCTGAAGAGGATGAAACATTAAAGGAAACATCTAGGGAATGGTTTAGAAAATTAGAAGAAAAAGATGAAGAAGCCATGAGACTGTGGAGTTTCTTTAGGGAAGCGTCACTTATTGAATTCGATAGGGTCTATAAGATGTTGAATATCGAATTTGATAGCTTTGATGGCGAAAGCTTTTACTCGGACAAAATGGATTCAGTAATTAATGAGTTGGATGCTAAGGGACTATTACAAGAATCAAATAATACGACGATTGTTGATTTGGAAAAATTTGATATGCCACCAATGTTGGTTAAAAAATCTGATGGCAGCACCCTATATTCCACAAGGGACCTAGCAGCAGCTAATTACAGACACGATACCTACAACTTCTATAAAAGTATATACGTGGTTGGCTCCCAACAAATACTCCACTTCAAACAACTGTTTAAGGTATTGGAGCTAATGGGTAAACCATGGGCAGAGGATTGCGTACACGTTACCTTTGGTATGGTAAGTTTACCAGAAGGTACAATGTCCACTAGACGCGGTAATGTGATCTCATTGGAAAATGTATTGTTAACTGCCAAGAATAAGATTTCTGAAATTATAGAAGAAAGAGATATTGAAGACAAGGATACCTTAGCTAGACAAATCGGTGTGGGAGCAGTAGTGTTCCAAGAGCTATTTAACGACAGAAATAAGGACTATGTATTCGATTGGGATAGGGCATTGAGCTTTGAAGGTGAAACTGGACCATATGTTCAATACACCCACGCTAGAATTTGTTCACTTTTAGATAAGGGACAATTCAATACTGATATGAATTTCGATGAAAGACTTTTAAATTCGCCTGAAGAGTTGGAAATATTAAAGTTAATCTATGGATTTAACTCCACCGTAGTTGATGCTTCTGAAAAATATCAACCATTTTATATCACTAGACATGTGGTAGAATTGGCTAAGGCTTTCAATAAATATTACAATTCAACAGAAATTAACGTGGTTGACGAAAACTTAAAACATACGAGGTTATGGTTATGCTACGCTACCAAAACTGTATTAAAAAATGGACTAGGGATATTAGGTATCGAAAGTCCAGAAAGAATGTAAATATTATATAAGATAAAGGCACCTCTATGATTTTAAAGGTGCCTTTGCTATGCTTAAAAATACTTTCAGTGAGTTACATTATTCATCAATCATATATAAATAATTAGCGCCTTGATATTTTCCATTTCTATACTTTAATCTCGGGGCCTTATATTCAAACTCTAACTTGAAGCCATCGTACATTTTATTTAACTTTTTTGCTTGTTTAGGGGATTCTACTGCGAAATAATCACTGTAATCGATATCTTCTCCATTACTCATGTTGTGAAATTCTGAGAACTGGACAAGGACGTAAGCACCGCATTCATTACATTTTTTCAATATTCGACTACCATCATCCCAAGTATGAAGATTGTGTATATGTTCCCCATTTTTATCCACATATGCATATCCATACCTTATTACTGTTTTTAGTTTATAAAGATTGATATCTTTTTCATTTTTTGCGTCATGGAATATACAACATATTTTATTCATTATAAACCTCCCAATCAGAAATACATAATGTTACTGCTCACCCATATATAGAATATCACAAAACGAAACAAATTTCCAATTTTGATGTCCGTAAATATTCCCTTATCTTAAATAATGAAATTATTGATATCACTCATCTATAAATTGCAAAAAACTGGATTATTCATCCAGTTTCTTTTTTACATATTCCATTTGTAGATTCCTATATCCATCTATAACGGATTTTACTATTTCGTTGTTTTGGGAATTGAGCTCGATGGATTCTATAGCCCTTATGGGCACAACATCTACTGTTGTTCCAGTAAAAAACGCCGCTTCCATTTCTGGCAATTCATAATCGTGAACTATCATCTCTCGGATTTCTAGGTTTAGCTTCTTAAACACATTCTCCAATCTAGACCTTGTGATTCCCCTTAACACCCTATCTGCAGGTGCTGTGATTACTTTTCCGTCCTTTACAAAATATAAATTTGTTCTGCTTCCCTCCAATAGCTCGCCATCTTCTGACCTTAAAATAGCTTCGTATGCATTGGTATCTTCAAGATACTTTGCTACAGAATTCTTAAATTCGTTGTATAGTAGCTTTGCATTTGGATTTTCTCTCTCATGGTCATACATGACTGCATAAATTCCATCTTCCAAATCCCTTTGTGTAGGGTGTGTCGCACCAAATTCATATACTAGATAATGGTCTGAATTTACAATCAGCTTGATATTCCCACTTACGATTTTGTTAACCTCTATTAACATATAAAAATCATCTTCTATTTGCGCTGCAGTTCTATTTAATTCTACACCCAACATTTCTGCAGTGTGCTCAAGTCTTTCTATATGCTCTTCAAAAAACAATGGAATTTCATCTATTACGGTTACAACCTCATATAAAGGAACCTCGGTTACCTCTTCAAAGCGGGGCGTGTTTTTTGCATCCTCAATTACCCCATCGTAAATTACGAAATTTCCTAAAGCTTCGCTTTTCATGCTTCCTCCTAAAGTATCGGTGACAGTAATCTAGACAAAGATTCTGTTATCTTGTGGTAAAAAGATCTATCTAAATACTCCTCGTAGGTGTATTCGTCACAATTTTTAATATCATCTTCAAACTGTTCAGCAACAATGTTATTGATTCTCGAGTCGTATATAAATGCATTTATTTCAAAATTTAATTTAAAGCTTCTAATATCGAAGTTAGCAGTGCCAACGCTGGTTACGAAATCATCGATAAGTATGGTCTTTGCATGGAGAAATCTATCTACCTCATAATAGTAAACCTTCGCTCCAAATTCCAACAACTCTCCCAAATAGCTTCGAGAAGCGCTTTTTACAAAGGGA
>CAYUJY010000083.1:0-8248 GCA_964445145.1 uncultured Peptoniphilaceae bacterium
ACCAAGTTAAACTTGCTGCTATGATTTCCCTAAGGAATATGATTAATGCGTCTTTTATAAGCATCTAGGTATATTTACAAAGAGGGAAAAATATGTTATAATGTCGTATAATAATAATTATGCGACATTTGGGGTGTGAAATGCGATACTTAATAGTTGATGACTGGATTGACTTTCTTGAGTCTATCAAAGTAAATTCTTCTAATACAATTAAATCTTATAAATCGGATGTGGTAAACTTCCTTCAGTTTGTATTTCATAGATATGGATTGACTCCTGATTCTATCTCTATAAACGAAATCAACAAAATTGATATATCTTCAATTAATGAGGATTTAATCAAGAAGATTTCAGCCAGAGATATAATATCATATCTATCTTACTCGGATAAATATCTTAGTAATTCTACAGCTACTAGATCTAGAAAACTTTCTTCAATGAGAAGCTTTTTTAATTACCTAAGTAAGACCGTAGGAATCATTCAAGATAATCCAATGCAGCTGATTGAAGGTCCTAAAATTGGCAAAAGATTACCAATATTTTTAGAGCTGGAACAAGTAAAGAAACTTCTTGAGACTGTACTTTCAAATGAAGATGAATTCTATCGAACAAGAGATTATGCGATAATAATGCTATTTCTGAATACAGGAATTAGACTTAGCGAACTTGTGAATATAAAAACAAACGACATAAAAAAAGATGCTTCATTAAACATCATCGGTAAAGGTAATAAAGAGAGATTACTATATATCAATGATTCCACTTTAGCTGCAATTAATGATTTCTTAATTATCAGACCAAATTCTGATATTGAAAACATATTTACTGATAAATCAGGTTTAACTTTTTTAGGTACAAGAGGAATACAATATGCGTTGAAAAAATATATTAAACTCGCTGGACTAGATAGCAAAATCTCACCACATAAGTTACGACATACAGCCGCTACCCTTCTTTTTCAATATGGTGATATAGATATTAGAACATTACAGGTCATCTTAGGGCATGAAAGTATTGCCACTACTCAAATTTATACCCATGTTGACAAGGGACAGATCAAAAATGCTGTTAAACTAAACCCGATAGAAAAGCTAGATATTGTTAAAAACAAATAGAAAAAAAGCACTTATCAGAGTGCTTTTTTCTATATTAACAGCTTTTATTTTATTACTTTAGGGATTCTTATTATTTGTCCTGCGTTTATTTGACTTCCACCATTCAAGTCTGCGACTATTCCTACAACGTCTCTAAAATCTAAGTTTCCTACAATATCGATTTTATCAACCGTATTACTAGTGATTTTCCAGAGAGTATCTCCAGATTTTGCAGTTATATAAATGTAATCCGTATATGAATTTTCAATAATCACTTCATTTTTCACTGCTATTATTGTAGTTCCCATATTTAATAGGGATAACGATAATATTATCATCATTAATCTAAATTTATTCTTTATATATATTCTTTTATTTTTCATGATACCCTCCTAGTCAAACGTATGTTCTATAATTATTATAGAAGAACAAATGTTTGATGTCAATAGAAATTTTCAAAAAGTGAACTAATGTTTGTTTTTTTATGAAATATATGTTAATATTAACTTATAAATGAGGAGGGAACTGTTATGTACGAAGATTTAAACAATAAAGAAGTCGATATTTTATATTTTATAAAATCTACAATAGAATCGAAGGGATATCCTCCTACCGTAAGGGAAATATGTGATGGAGTCGATTTAAAAAGTCCTTCATCAGTTCACGGCTACTTAGAAAGATTAGAAGCAAAAGATTATATTATCAGAACCGCATCTAAGACTAGATCCATCGTTTTAAAAGAGATGGAAGATGACTTGTTACAAAATACTAAATCTACAATTGATGTCCCAATAATCGGCAGAGTTGCAGCGGGACAACCAATCTTGGCGGCTGAAAATATCGAGGACACCTTCCCTATTTCCTCAAGCGTTGCTAAAGATAAAGAACTATTCATGCTTAAGGTTGTAGGCGATTCAATGATAAATGTAGGAATTTATAATGATGATTATGTTCTTGTAGAAAAGAGAAGTTACGCAAAGAATGGCGATATAGTACTTGCACTGTTGGAAGATTCAGCTACGATAAAAACTTTCTACAAAGAAGAAAATCATTTTAGATTACAACCTGAAAATGATAGTATGAATCCTATATATACTGACGAACTAGAAATTTTAGGTCACGTTATAGGACTATATAGAAGCTTAATATAAGAAAAAGGCTCTGCATTAGAGAATGCAAAGCCTTTTTTTATTACTCTATTTTTTATTTAGTATAAGATTTAATATTATACCTACTATAGCTGCAAAGCTTATTCCCGAGATGCTAACTACTTCATTAATGTGTATTCCTAAAGTTATTCCAAATGTTTCATATATATAGTTACTGAATAATCCTATAATTAAGATTGTTCCCATAATCAATATATTTTTCCAGTTAAATTCTACCTTTGCTTTTCTGATAGTCGATACACCGACATAAGATATCATGGAGAACAACATTACTGAAATACCACCCATAACAGCCACTGGTATGCTATTTATTACTGCGCCAAGCTTTGCTATGAATGCACTTATAATTGCTATCGTAGCCGCAATTCTAAGGAGTGAAGGATCATAATTCTTTGTAATTGCAAGAACTGCTGTATTCTCTCCGTAAGTTGTATTTGCAGGACCGCCAATTAGGCCTGCAACTGCAGTAGCCAGTCCATCACCTAACAAAGTTCTATTTAAACCCGGATCCTCAATAAAATTCTTTCCTACGACTTGTCCATTGGTTGTAATATCACCTAAATGTTCCATAAATACTGCAATTACGATAGGTGCAATCACTACAATCGCTCCCAAACTAAATTTTGGTAAAGCAAATGTAGGTATTTCAAACAGTGGTGCATTTGTTATTAAGCTTAAGTCCACTTGATTCATAACCACAGATATGATATATCCCGATGCTACAGCGACTAATATTCCCAATTGTTTTAAAAATCCACTTGAAAATAGTGAGATTACTATCGCAATTGTCAACGTGATTCCTGAAATTAAATAATTGTTGCTAGCCATATTTAGTGCTGTAGGTAATAAGTTCATACCGATTACAATAATCATCGGACCGATTACCTGTGGCGCCAATACTTTTTGAATTTTAGTTACGCCTATTCTTTGTACAAAAAACGAAAATACTACATACAACAAGCCTGCTACAATAATTCCGCCTTGTGCATATGCCAAGTCTCCATTATACATCTCCCTCACCTGTATTATTGCAGGTATGAATGCAAACGAAGATCCTAAGAATGCTGGAACCTTTAATTTTGTACATAGATGGAAAATTATTGTGCCCAAACCGGCGCAAAAAAGCGCAACAGATACTGGCATCCCTGTTAAAATGGGAACTAAAACTGTTGCACCAAACATCGCAATCATGTGTTGGAATCCTAGCACCAATCTCTTTATGGTAATTTCACCATAAAAGTTCTCACTGGCACCAGTATCAACTGACTTACTACTAATTCTACTAACACTACTACTATTCATTTTTTCTCCTTTCCAGCCTCTCTGGACTGATTTAAAGTATTTTTTCTATTATAGCATATAAAACAAATTGTGGTACTAAATTGTTAAATCTTTTTTGTCGTAAATAAAGAAACCTAATAATACTAAAATTAGACCTGGCACTATATTGAATATGGCAGTCTTTATTCCAATGTTTGGAATATTGTTATTAACAAGTTCTACAAAGGACCTATAAGGCACAAATTCCAAGCTCGGTAATGACAGTATTCCCATTGTAATGATTACGTTTACGATTAAAATCATCAATATTATTAATAAATTAATTAAACTCATGTTTATCGTATTCTTATTCATTGCAGAAATAAATGTACCTAAAGATAAAAACATAAATCCTGTTCCAATTATTATAATGTAAGAATTGATACTTTCCTTTAAAACGTTGACAAAATTTAATTCAGCAATATAAGCCTGAATATAGGATGTTGCACCTAATAACAACGCTATTAGTATTAAAAGATTTAAAAAGTTCGCAATAAATTTATTAAAATATATCTCTCCCCTGCTGATTGGATTTATATACAAATATTCAATAGTTCCCTCTCCTTGTTCTTTGGCTGTAGAATATAACCCAAGGCCTAACGCAAAAATTGAGACTAAAATGTTTATACCAACGTGAAGTGAATCAGAATACATTTTAATATCTGACAATGCCTCTGTGCCAAATGGAAAAACTATCTTTATCAATGTTTCCGGTAGTGTGTTGATTGTAGTATCTACAATTGTTTTTATACTTGGATCTTTAATAATAGGAAAAGCGAATAATATCATCCCATATATGATAAGTATCATTATCAGCCAAGTAAGTTGCTTGGTTATATTATTCTTGTACTCCTGAGATAGTATGTTCAACACCCGTCACCTCCCTTAAAGATTCGCGTTTTTCTAATATTGCTAACTTATCTTCTAAAGTTGAATCCTCTAATGAATAGTCGATTAATCCAGCTCTATAAATTGCTTCAGATAATAAGCTTAAATTCGAATTATAATAAAATACGGTTTCAGCACCAGTTCTGACCAAGTGAGCACCGACGTCCACAAATATGTTTTCATCCACATTCTTGTCATAATACTTTAAAATTTTATCATTGGATAATTTGTTGCTTTGATCCTCTTCTTCAATGATTTCTCCATTGTCTACATAAATAATTCTATTGCAAATACTTTGAGCCTCCTTTAAGTTAGAAGTTAATATTAGAACAGAAACCCCTTCCCTATTTTTTTCTTCTAAAATATCATAAAGCTTCATTTTTGTTTTTGGGTCTGTAATAGCATTTGGTTCATCTACTACAATTAGTGACGGCTTTGTAACAAGAGCATTTATTATAGCCAGTTTTCTTTTTTCCAACTGTGGCAATGATCCAACATCACCTTTTACCTTAAGCTCAAAATAATCTATTAAATAGTTTAGTTCGTCTTTATTTCTTAGTCTTCTATAATTCATGGACTCTTTTAGTATGCCCATTGGTCGCTTGTGATCAGTAAACCAATTGCTCTGTGGAATCGTCCCTACTAGATATTTAATGGATTTACTTTCAGATACTGAGTCTTTTTCGAATACTGTAATATTTCCTTTAGATGGCCTATAAAAATTAAGTAGGAGTTTTGCTATTGTAGTTTTACCAGCTCCACTTCTACCAACTATTCCTAGTATTTCTGATTCATTCATCGAAAAATTTATGTCTTTTAATTTAAAATTGTATAATGTTTTATTAACATTATTGAATGTTAGTATTGTCATATCTTCACCTCAATTATTCTAATTATAGTTAATATTTGTTTGAAAATCAATCAATTTAGTGTATTATATTCAACAGGAGGGAGTAAATGAAATTAGGTATAGTAGGTCTTCCAAATGTTGGAAAAAGCACTCTTTTTAATGCCATAACAAATTCAAATATTGAAGCGGCAAATTACCCATTTGCAACGATAGAACCAAATCTAGGCGTAGTTAACGTTCCAGACGAGAGATTGGAAAAGCTTAGTGAGATATTTAAGTCAGAGAGAATAATACCTGCAAACATTGAGTTTTATGACATTGCTGGTTTAGTCAAGGGTGCAAGTAAGGGTGAAGGATTGGGAAATCAGTTTCTTTCTCATATCCGCGAAGTAGATGCAATTGTTCATGTTGTTAGATGCTTTGACGATGAAAATATTATCCATGTGGATGGGACGATTGATCCAATTAGAGATATCGAAACAATTAAGTTAGAATTAATATTTGCTGACTTGGAAGTACTAGATAAAAGACGACAAAAACTCACAAAAGCAGTAAAGGGAGATAAGTCGCAGATGTTGGATTTAGAAGTTGCAAATAAAGTATATGAAGCATTAGAATCTGGGAAAATATTAGCAGAAGATGAATTCACAGACGAAGAGAGTAAAATTCTAAAAGAATACAATTTGTTGTCTTACAAAAATACAATTTATGTTGCTAACATCTCCGAAGATGAAATTGGAGATACAGATAATGAATATGTAAAAGCAGTAAAAGAGTTTGCTGAATCTGAAGGCTCTTTAGTTATAAAAATAAGCGCTGAGATAGAATCACAACTTTCTACTTTAAGCCCTGAAGATAGAGAATTGTTTATTGAAGAACTCAACATGGATGAATCAGGATTATCCAAGTTAATAAAAACTAGTTATACCCTTTTGGGTTTAATAAGTTTCTTAACTGCTGGACCAATGGAAACTAGAGCTTGGACTATTAAAAGAAATACGAAGGCTCCTCAAGCAGCAGGAAAAATACATTCAGATATCGAAAGAGGATTTATTAGAGCAGAAATTATTGCATTTGATGATTTAATGTCTGTAGGTAGCATGGTAACTGCTAAGGAGAAGGGTTTAATACGCTCAGAAGGTAAAGAATACATTATGCAGGATGGCGATGTAACATTATTTCGATTTAATGTGTAAATCTATTTGACGGATATGTTAACATTTGATATAATATTAAATGTTACATTTATGGTGGGTATAGCCTAGTTGGTTAGGGCGTCAGATTGTGGCTCTGAAGATCATGGGTTCGAATCCCATTATCCACCCCATTGTAAAATTAAGAGAGTATTTGGATGTTAATTCATAATACTCTCTTTTTACTTATCTAAAATTTAAATATAAACTTGTTTCCCAGCTATGACATTTTATTAAGTACAAAAATAGAGGTCAATAATTATTAAAGGTTTTATAATAAATGGTGTTGATGAATAAAAATCATCAACACCATTTTTAATCTACACTATTAAAAAAAGTAGACATATCACCTTCTGCACTTTAGAATTTAATCACCACAAAAAAATTTAAGGGCGTATTTGTGGCATATGTCTATTAATGTCTATAATATCAGAGGAACGTATAATATCAAAGATAAAAATATTACTTTTGATGAAAATTGGTTTTTTCAAAAGAAGGTTAATGGTGTTAATTTAAACTTTATCTTTGATACTTTAACTTATCTTCCTAAGGCTTGTCCTAAGTGTGGGGTTGTTCACGAGGATGCTAATATTGTTAAGAATGGTTTCAAATTCTGTTCTATTAAGCTGCAGAGTTCTGGTGGTAATCCTGTAGTTTTAAAGCTTCGAAAGCAGAGGTTTTTATGCAGAGCTTGTAATTCTTCTTTTATGGCTAAGACTGATGTCGTTAAGGAGAATTGTAATATTTCTGTTTGTGCGAAAAATGATATTTTGATTTCTTTGATGGAGGTTTCTTCTTTTAAGGATGTTGCTAATAGATTTAATGTTAGTTCGCATACTGTTATTAGGGTTTTACGGTCTATGGAAGAACACTTTCCTTTAAGGTCTAAGGATCTTCCTCCTGTTATTTCTATGGATGAATTTAAGTCTGTTAAGAACGTTTCTTCTGCTATGAGTTTATGTATATTAATCCTGTGACTGGTGAGGTTTTGGATATTCTTACAGATAGAAGATTACCTAGTCTTCTTAGATATTTTTCTAGTTTTTCTGTGAGGGATAGAGAGGCTGTAAAGTTTGTTGTTTGTGATATGTATGCTCCCTATGTATCTCTGACTAAGCAGATTTTCCCAACTGCTAAGATCATTATTGATAGATTTCATATTATACAGAATTTCACCCATGCTTTTAATATTTTTAGAGTGCAGGTTATGAAAAAATATGATACTAATTCTCATGAATACAAAGTGTTAAAGAGGTATTGGAAACTTTTATTGAAGTCTAGGTATAAACTTAATTTTTCTGAGTTTTGGAAATCGACTCATTTTAAAAGGTTTATGAGTGAGATGACAGTTGTGGATCATATATTAGATTTTGATGAGGATTTAAGATATGGGTATGATTTTGATACAAGGTGTACCTAGGACTGTTAAATTTAATGATTTCGATGTTTTATAAAGGTTATTGAGGATTCCAAGCGAAAATTAGTTGGTATAGATAGAATAAATTCTGCTATTTGTACGGCTGAAAAGTACAAAGAATATATAAAAAAAACTCTGAGTTGTCAGTATACCAATGAAAATATTGAAGGTTTTATCAACAAAATTAAAACGATAAAAAGGGTTGCATACGGATATCGTAACTACACTAATTTCAGATTGAGGATATTAATTTGTCTCTACATGTTTAGTGGACTGAAATGGATGACAAAAATGGCTCAAGCTTAGTCCCTTGAACC
>CAYUJY010000084.1:0-272 GCA_964445145.1 uncultured Peptoniphilaceae bacterium
ACAAAGATGGTGTTTTATCTTTCCAGCTTCCATCCGAAATCACCGTGATATATCATCTGTTTAGACATTCCGCCGTCTATTACAATATTTTCACCTGTTATAAATCCAGCCTTATCTGAGCATAGATAAAGCACCATATTTGAAATATCTAAGGGATTTCCAACTCTACCCACGGGCTGTTGATATGCATCTGGTCCATCGTATACCTTAAAATCTGTATCAATCCACCCTGGCGATATGGAATTTACTCTGACACGACCTGCTAGGCTAAT
>CAYUJY010000084.1:300-8133 GCA_964445145.1 uncultured Peptoniphilaceae bacterium
CGCCGCGGAGTAACTTTCCGTATAGGCTTGGCTCATACTATCTCGTGTAGATGAGATATTTACGATTGCCGCTCCTTCATTAAAATATGGAAGGAGTAATTTCGTTAGGTAATATGGAGCCGCTACACCAACTTTTAACGCTTTGATGAAACCCTCGTAGTCACAGGAATCTATTCCGCCTTCGGATTTCATGGCGTTGTTAATTAGAAAGTCTACATTTCCATAATCGGAAATCACTTTTTCTACGAATTGTTCCAGTACGAATTTTTCTGAAATATCTCCTACGAAATAATCATTTTCTTCTAAATCTATTGTGCAGACAATTGCACCTTGTTTTTTAAATTCTGAGGCGATGGTTTTTCCAATTCCACTAGCAACTCCGGTTACGATGGCGACCTTATCTTTAAATTCCATTCCATTCCTCCAATTCTTTCTTATGTGAGAAAAAAACTAGTACATTTATGGCTATCGTAGTTACCGCTAGAAAGGTCGCTACGTTTTTAACTGCATTCATTGTGTCATCAACCGCTGACCAATCGCCTATGTTCACTAAATGGTTTTGGTACATTATCTGAAATAGCAAAGAAATTATTACCGCACTAAGACTGATAAACATATTTCTGTATGGAATGAACTCATCAGCTTTTAACTTTTTTCTTCCCATAAATGGCGCAATCCAAGATACCAAGCCCAATACTAAACTACCTAAGTTTAAAAAATACATATTTTCCTCCTTCTACAATGTCATAAACTGTCCGAACTTCTTTAGATATCCTTGTCTTTCCTTGTAATCTGGTAGCACCTTTCCCACAGTATTCCAAAAACTCCTGTCGTGGTTCATGTGCTTAAGATGTGCTAGCTCGTGGACCACTACATAATCTATTACAGATTTAGATGCCATGGCTAGCCTTAAATTAAATGTGAGCTTTTTTGATGTATTGCAGGTTCCCCATGTGGTTTTTGTTTGGGTTATTTTTACTTCCTTAAACTTTACACCCATGAGCTTTGAATACCGATTTAAGCTCTCGTCTAAATAATCCTTTAAGCTATCGAGATAGTATTTAGGTAGCTCTGATTGTGCAATTCCCGATTCTACATAGCTTACATACTCACCGAAAAGTTTAAAATATTCATCGTCGTTGTAACTTCCTTCATTTTCAATTTCAGCTAGGCGTTTTTCAATTTTAGGTGCCATGGGAGCTATTATTTTTTCCAGTTCTTCTTCTGATATTCCCAATGGAGCACGAATCGTTATAAATCCTTCTGGATCTATGGTTAAGCTGATATTTTTCTTCTTTTTATATTCCACGTAGGCATCCCTAGTGCCCGTCGATAATTGTATTTTCATAGTTCTATTATATATTAAATTTCAAGTACAATGAAATGAAAGTTTATTTTAAATATATTTAAAAATATGGAGATACACATTTTGCCATAGGTTCATTGTAAATAAAATTTTACAATTCTTATTACATATCCTTAATGGGTATAATTGATAAGACATAGTACGTATGATAAAATGAACAGGATAATAAAAGAGGGGGAAATATGAAAAAATTTCTTTTGATAATAGCAATGGCTGTTTTGTTAGTGGGTTGTAACAACACCACAAAGGACCCTGAAAAGACAGAGACAGTGGTAACGGACAGCAAGGAGGGCACTGAGCCTGCAGTTAATCCGAATATAGATAACGAGAAGCCATTCGTGGCGACTTACCAAACGGATTTTGTTTCCATAGCGCCGTTAGCAGACGTTGGAGCAGCATCTAAACAAGTTCTGAGGAACATGCATGAAGGGCTGTACAAATACGATAACACTGGTGACTTAGCACCTGGAATTGCAGAAATTATAGAAGTTAGCAAGGTTGACGATTATGTAATGATGCACGTGAAGTTAAAGGAAGGGCTAACTTTCCACGATGGTTCGCCACTGACCACAGAGGATGTTCAATATTCTTTCTTTAGGTTGGCTGGTTTAATTCCTGAAGTTCCTGCGGCGGAGTTAACGGGCGCTGGTTATTGGCCAAACCTATTAAATGGCGATGAAACAAAGGGCTTTAAAAAAGGAAAAATTGAAATCGCAGATGATTTAAACATGACCCTATACCTAGATGATAACTATGGCGTGTTGACCACTATGCACACGGTGGCAGATGGATTATTGGTGCCATCTGACTATCCAGAAAGTTCCCATAAAACCCATCCCGTGGGAGTTGGACCGTACAAGTTTGTAAGCTATACGGAGGGAGATAGAATTACGTTTACTAGATTTGATGAGTACTATGGCGACAAGCCTGAGATAAAGAACGTCGAGTTTGTAAAATATGCGGACGAGTCCACGCTGCCGATAGCTTTTGAAGCTGGTGAAATTGATATGATGGATTTAAATAACGAAAACTATGATATCTACGCATCCAGAGGATTTTATATTGACAAGGGTTTAAGTAACAGCGTTAGGGTTTTAAATCTAAATATGAGAGAAGGCAGAGTGTTTGCTGACAAAAACTTAAGAATTGCAATGGAGTATGCAATCGATAAGGAAAAGCTAAACACGGCACTATCAGGTGGTAGAGGTACTATACTTTATACTCACTTCACACCATTTTTAGAAAAATATTATAACAAGGATGTAGAGACTGTTTACACCTATGATGTGGAAAAAGCTAAGGAATACTTGGCCCTAGGTGGAAAACCAGAAGGATTTCCATTAGTTATAAAGACGGTTTCAGAAAACACCTTGGAGCAAGATATGGTCGCTCTAATGATAGAGGATTTGGCAAAGGTTGGTATAATTGCGACCAACGACCCTATACCATGGAGTATCTATTACGAAGAAGTATATAGGGGTCTAGAGTTCGAGGCAGCTATACTAAATGTAGTTGGATATCCGGACCCATCTAGGGTTTTGGGCAGATATGCATCTACTGCCAGCGGAAACTCTCCTGGTTTAGTGAGCGAAGAGTACGATAATTTGGTAGCTGAAGCTCAATCCACCGCGGACCAAGATGGCTTAGCAGTGGAAGCTTACAAAAAAATGCAGATGATTCTAACTGAAGAAGCGGTTGGAGTATTCACCATAGACCCAGGAGTTTCTACGGTTTTAAGTGAAGCTTACAAGGATTATGTGAGTTATCCATTCGCATTCGACAATATAGCAGATATAAAATACAAATAATATGACTTTATTAAAGAGAACCCTCAGCGGGCTACTCACGATATTACTAATATCGATGCTGTTGTTTTTCGTATTTCAAGTTATACCGGGAGACCCTGTCTTGTCTAGACTGGGGTCTGAGGAAATTGATAATAATCCCGTTTTAGCCGAAAGGTTAAGACGGGAATTTAAGCTTGATGAACCACCTATAGAAAGGTATTTCACTTGGCTATTCAATGTGTTTAAGGGAAATTTGGGAAACAGCTTCCAATACAGTAGACCCGTAACAGAATTAATATCCACACGTTTGACTCCGACCTTAGTGCTGACCTTTTTGTCCATGATAGTGACGGTTGCACTGTCCATACCGCTTGGACTTTTCGTTTCAAAAAAGGCAAAAACAAGTTCGGGAACACTATATAACTTAATAACACAATTGGGAATTGCAATACCTTCTTTTTGGCTTGCAATTGTTTTAATGTGGATTTTTGCCCTGAGATTTAAATGGTTTTCTACGAGGAGCACGATTGATTTTAATAACCTTGAGCTAACCCTCAAAAGCCTTGTACTACCAGTGATTACCCTAAGCGTGGGAAATATCAGCGCTGTTATAAGACATTTATTAAATGCTGTGAATAACGAAAGGGGAAAACAATACGTGGTTTTTGCAAAGGCTAAGGGGCTTTCCGACGATGAGGTGTTAAAGGTCCACGTTTTGAAAAACTCCATGATACCCATCGTAACAATTTTGGGGCTGATACTTATAGATTTGACTATGGGAAGTATTTTTGTTGAAAATATTTACAATATACAAGGCTTGGGCTCTATTTTAATCGCTGGTATAAAGGCTAACGACTATCCATTAGTACAGGGAATTATTTTATTTTATTCAGTGTTGGTGGTCGTTATTAATTACATTATGGATTTAATCTACATGAAGATTGATCCACGTATAAGTTTGGAGTAGGCGCTATGGGAAAATATTTTAAAAATACAAATTTTTTAGTAGGATTTCTTATAGTTAGTATAATATTTTTAATATTTGTAATTTCATTTTTCTATTTACCTAAGGACCCATATGCAACAAATGCAGCCCACATACTTAAGGGACCAACTGCGGAATATCCACTGGGAACAGACCATCTGGGTAGAGATGTGCTATCACGTGTGATGAAGGCGATACAGGTGGCATTCTTCATAGGTATTAGCACTATGATTATCGGCGGATTTATCGGGGTGGCAATCGGCATGATTTCAGGATACGTCGGGGGCGTGGTGGACGATTTTCTAATGCGTATCGTGGATGTATTTATGACGATTCCAGGAACTATTTTAATACTTTTAATCGTCACAGTTTTAGGACGAGGGATGAATCAGACAATATTTGCCATATCCCTTATGAACATACCTGTGTTTGCGAAGATGACTAGGTCCCAAGTCCTTAGCATTAAAAATACCGAGCACATTCTATGGGCGAAGTCCATTGGTGTACCCGATTTAAGAATAATATTTTGGCATATATTACCGGATTTGGTACCAGTAATTTTGGTCGCTGGAGCGATGAAGTTTTCATCTGCAATAATGGCTGAGGCTGGACTCAGCTATCTGGGATTGGGTGTACAACAACCTGAGCCTAGCTTAGGAAATATGCTCACTAGGGCGCAGGGCTCTATCATGATAAATCCATTTACAGCCTTGGTGCCTGGATTTGTGATTATCTTGTTCGTGTTGGGCTTTAATCTCCTTTCCGATGGAATCCGAGACGTGTTTAATAGCAGGGAGGAATGAGAAATGCTACTTGAAATTAAAGACCTGACCATTAACGCAAAATCCAAATCTGGCGACTATCCAATAGTGAAGGGGATTAACCTTCACCTTGACCGTGGAAAAGTGCTGGGCATAGTGGGGGAGTCTGGGTCTGGTAAAAGTGTAACTGCACTATCCATAATGAATTTATTAAACGAAAATTTATATATCGCCTCTGGGGCTATTAATTTCGATGGGGTCAACCTTCGAGAAATTCCAAAGGAGAGGTGGCGAGGTCTTTTAGGCAAAGATATTTCCATGATTTTTCAAGATTATCGAAACTCCTTTGACCCACTATATACAATTTATGAGCAAGTATCAGAAGCCATAAGGAACCACAATCCTGGAATTAAGGATAAAGAAATGCGTGAAATAGTTATGAAAGCATTGAAGGAAGTAGAAATTCCTGAGCCAGAAAGCTCCATGGAAAAATATCCCCACCAGTTTTCTGGAGGGCAACTCCAAAGGATTGTAATAGCCATAGCATTAATAAACAATCCAAAGTTGATTATTGCCGATGAGGCGACCACATCCCTAGACGTTACGATACAGTTTAGAATCCTCACTTTATTAAAAAAGCTTTGCAGTAAATACAACACAGCGCTAATAATTATCAGTCACAACATGGGGCTAATAAAGCACATGAGCGACAATATGGCTGTAATGTATGCAGGCAGATTGGTGGAATTCTTAAAATCCGAAGAATTGTTGGAAAAAAATAGACATCCATATACGGAGGAGCTTTTAAAGGCGCTTCCAGAGAATGCAATCAAAAACGATGAAATATACACGATTGAAGGTTCAGTAACATCACTTAAATCAAGTGAATACGACTGTGGCTTCTACCCTAGGTGCAAGTATAGACTACCTAAATGTAAAGAAAAGATAGAGTACGTTAAAGTGGGAGAGAATCACCTGGTCCTATGTGTGAGGGCAAACGATGAAAGATAAAAAATTAATCGAAGTACAAAAGGGAAATGTCCTCTACAAAAAAGGCAAGGGCTTTTTGAGAGCCCTTAAGGATATAGATGTAGTTATCTATGAGGATGAAGTCCTGGGGCTAGTGGGTGAGTCCGGCTGCGGTAAATCAACCCTAGGGAGAGTATTGACGCAGCTACAGCCACTCAGCAGTGGAGAGTTAATATTTCAAGGAAAAAATATCACAAAGAGCAGCTCGAAGGAACGCAGGGAAAACAAAAAGTATTTGCAATATATATTCCAAAATGCAAAAGCTAGTTTGAATGCACGAAAAAAAGTGGGATGGCTGCTGGAAGAACCCTTAAGAATTCATACGAAGCTAAGCGAAGCAAAACGCAAAGAAAAGGTTATCGAAATGCTGGAAATGGTAAATATGCCAATAAGCTACTTGGACTATTATCCCAGCGCATTATCAGGGGGACAAGCACAACGAATAGCCATATTATGTTCCCTTATGAACGACCCGAAATTTCTCGTGGCAGATGAGATAGTAAGTGCGCTAGACGTGTCCATACAAGCGGAAGTTATCAACTTTGTCTTGGATTTACAGGATAGATATAAGATGAGCATCGTATTTATTACCCACGACATCAGAGTTTGTTATCTTATGGCAGATAGAATAGCCGTAATGCTAGATGGCAGAATTCTAGAGGAGGGAGATGCGGAAGTCATTTACAACGACCCAAAACACCCATATACGATGGAGCTGTTTGAGGCTGTATTTTCAATTTACGATGCGCCATTGGTAGATGAATTCTTCGATAGGGATACCGACGATATGAATGGCTGTCCATTTTACGATAGATGCAGATACGCAGTAGATTTTTGCAAAACGGAAGTACCGGAATTTTATGAAACTGAAGATAGAAAAATCAGATGCTATATGTACAGTGAAGAGCACAAGGATAAATTTAAAGGTAAGGATTATTTAGAAATAGAAACAACAGGAGCGGATATCAATGGATAAAATCGTAGTATTATTTGGGGTGAAACCCACAGAAGCTGGTAGGGCTAGGTATTTAAAGCTAGCTTCAATACTAAAGCCATTGCATACTGGTTTTGAAGGTTTATAAGTGCCGAGAGATTTACTAGTATCAACGAAGAAGGAAAACTCCTTCTAATCCAAATATGAAAATTACGGATTTAGCGGCTGTAGCAAAAATAACCAAGGAGCATGGCTTTAAGATGGTAGTAGATAATACCTTCGCACCACCTCCGATTCAATTTCCGTTAAAGTTAGGAGCAGACGTAGTAGTACATAGCGCTACTAAATACTTAAACGGTCATGGAGATGTTATTTTTGGAGCTATAATTGGAGGCATGGAAGATATTATCGAAATAAAAACCCTTGGTGCAACCCATTTGAGCGGTGCTACACCAGGTCCATTTGAGAGTTATCTCGTACTGAGGGGTATGAAAACTTTAGACTTAAGGGTCAGAAAACATTGTGAAAATGCATTGGAAGTTTCAAAATATCTTAAGGACCATAAACATATTAAGGCAGTGTATTATCCAGGACTTGAAGACCATCCAGGACACGAGATTTCTAAGGAACAAATGAATGGATTATATACGGGAATGGTATCTTTTGAATTAAAGGACGATATAAACGGCCTAAGTTCCTTTGAAGCCGGAGTAAAATTACTGAATAATTTAAAGATGGTTGCCATAGCAGTTAGCCTTGGGGACCCCGATTCACTAATTCAGCACCCTGCAAGCATGACGCATTTATGCATGACTCCAGAGGAGAGGGAGGAAGCGGGAATAAGCGACGGTCTGATTAGATTCTCTGTAGGATTGGAAAATATTGCGGATATAATAAAAGATTTAAGCGATGCTTTAGATAGTATCTAAAAAGAAAGCAGTGTATCAATTTCGATACACTGCTTTTTTTAT